>CAZHKJ010000001.1:0-36838 GCA_964533115.1 uncultured Candidatus Peribacteria bacterium
CTTTTTTGCGAGCCTTTTGCCCATGGCTCCCCTCACGGAGGCGCTTCAGATTGTAGGGAGTGAAGCCATCTTGAACGAAAACCCGGGAGGAGGGCTTTCAGAACTGCGTGAAGTCGATGCTCTAGAGACCCGCTATGGGCTGGTCGCCATTTTAGTGGATGAAAATACATGGAAAGGAGTCAGCAGTAGTTCCGGCCCTTTCTCCTTTTTGGGGAACACCGCTTTATCCAACTCCATTGTAACCTATGCACAGGATCTTCAATCGGCACTTCCTTGGACCAAAACCATCATTCTGACTGTTTCAGAAGAAGATGGCCCCCCTGAGATTCAAAAACTGCTGGAGCAATTTTATTATGAAGGCAATCCAAATGATTCAGACCCTACAAAACTCACTGGAGTTGTATTGATTGGTGACGTGCCCTTGCCCGTGGTGAACAAAAAGGGCTACCGCTTCATTTCCCTGCTCCCCTACACCGACTTTGAGGATCCTTCCTATGTCTTTGATGAGACCACTGAAGATTTCCTGCCCAATCTTGGAGCTCAAGACTTGCAGGCTGAAATTTGGAATGGAGTGATTGTTCCTCCTGTAGATGGCCAAGAAGGGATTGATCTTTTGGCTTCCTATTTCCAGAAAAATCATGCTTTTCATCAGGGTGAGGAGGAGTACACAAGCTTTAATCAAAAGAGCTTTATTGCTGATTTTGTAACAGAAGCTCACACTTTAAATGCGGTCTCTTTTGATGCCTATACTCGCTACACCCAGCTGTGGGAAGAATTTGCTTACTCTCGCTACAGCAACGATTTGGTGGAAGATGTTTTCACTCAAATGCAGAGCACCATCGACGCGGGCGATCAGTTGGACAACGACTTTGATGGACTCTATGACGAAGAAGCTCTAAATGGAATCGACGATGATGGAGACGGACTGGTGGATGAGGACATTGGCGATGGATTTTTTGGAATTGATAATGATGGCGACTGTTGGGCTCTTCCTGAATTCAGTCGTGACAGCAATGGAGATGGGACTCCTTGCAGTGGAGGCGTTTTAAACGCAATGGGAGATGATTGGGAGGAACGTCCCGATAATGGCGTGGATGAAGATGCTTTTAATGACAATAATAACGATCGATATTGGGTGCTCCCCATTATTCCCACCGGAAGCGAATGGGAAGACCGTTTGGTGGATGAAGATCCTCCCGGAGATAGTAATGGAGATGGCTGTGCGGGGATTTGTGGAGTAGATGATAATGGAGATGCGCAGGATAGTGATGGAGATGGTTACGTGGATGGACTGGAGAAAGTTTTGGGAACCGACCCTTACGATGACCGCCGCCCCTGGGCTTCGATTAAAGTCTTCACTAATGGAACGGGGAATCCATGGTCTTCCTTGCTACCGGGTGATTTTGCTACTGCGGAAGAAGCCACGGCTTGGTGGGCGGAAGGCTTCACCGATCAATTTTATTGGGGTTTATACGAAAGCCCCACTTGTATGAGTGGGGGTGTTTATCGTTCCGAATGGGATGATGATGAAGATGCTTTGTGTGAGGAAGATGGATCCACGGAAGATCGTTTATGGGCCGATGTGTATGGAAGTCCTTATCCTGGAGTCTGCGCCTACAACGATGCCGATTGTGACGGACAAATTGATGAAGATCCCATTGGATTACAATCTCGGGGGCTTTTTGAAGATTTGCCTGACCTACAAGCTCGCTCTATTCTCCAGGGTTTAACAAAAAAATATGCGGAACTCTTTGCTCAACCTCAAGGGGTTTGGAATCGCTTGGTGAATAACACGGGGCGATACGAAGCTCAAGTACTGCAGTCCGATGCTAGTGTCCAGAATGATTATGACACTCCTGTGTCTTTAATTTCCAAAAAAGATGCCTATACCATTCAGATTCTTAGAAGTTTTAATGATCGTTTTGAAAGTCTCACTCAAGAGTTGATTGAGGATGAAGATTTAGCCCTAGAAATTCCTGTGATCGGCCTCTTGGAAATCGCTGGATCTTACACGGTTACCATTGAAAACTCAGATGGTGAGCTGGAAGAAAGCGAGGCCCTTGCGGTGTGTGATCCCGGCCTCAATAGCGATAATGCTGATTCTTGTTTGCAATTTTTAAACTCCGGTTCAAATGACCGTGCACTGGGGAGCAGTATGCCCCATGATTCTGTTTCAGAATTTGTGGGGAAGAATGCGGTGGAAGATGTGTATGTCGCCGGTCAGAATTGGAGTGAAGTGGAGGATGTTCGAGAGTGTAGCTTGTTTGCCGGTACTTATGAAGAAGGTGGGCAATTGGCTCAATTCAATACCATGTACAGTAGTGATCAAGCGGATTTAAATTTGGGAGAGGTGAAAGAAATTAAAAACTGCGTGCCTGAATTTGCCAGTTATTTGGGCGATATTCCCGAGCTCTGTAGTACGGCGACTGCGTACGGAGATATTCGTGACCTTGGAGGGGCGATTTCGGCGGAAGAAATCGTCAATCGCTTTGGGGGGGATGTCGACACTTATGCTTCGGCTTGGGAAGTGGGCCCCGAAGCGTGTTATGAATTTAGAGAGTTCAAAACCTATGATGTCTATTTGTCTATTCATGGAGATTTTAACGATTGGCTCAGTGAAAAATTGCGTAAATTTCGTAAAAATACCGATGGTTCCGATGCCGAATATGAGGAGTTTTTAGAAGAGGTGGAAGAGAAACGTAACAGTTATGGCACGCGGCCCGATGAAGTGACTTTACGTAAAAATTTTAGTGAATTGGATATTTTCTCAAAAGACCCCAGCATTACTTATACGGTCGTCGATATGATGAAGGATTTAGGCTACAGCGCAGCCAGCAATGATGATATCGACACTTTTATTGCCTTGTATGATGGGGACCTTATCACCATTGATGATCCTCAATATGGCAGCGGAACCGAAAACATTTCCCGCTTGGAACTGATTTTGTATCGTGCTTACGTGACGGAAGATGGAGAGTCTTTTAGCTTTGATAAGGAGGAAGCCAAAGTCCTTTCTTCGATCTATTTACACAATGAGCCACGAGACGTGGTGCTCAATGCCATGGCAGAAACTCAGGCTTCGCCGAATATCCCTGTGGATGCCACTCGGCGCATGGTCTTTATCGATCAATCTTCGACGGCACAAACTTTGAATTTTATTGATGTTTTTGAAGCTGAAAATCTAGAAGATGTGGAAGCTCAGCTCAGTACTTTAGCCAACGCCGTAGAAAACATTGAGGGTGCTTCCAATTTAGGAGGGGAGGTGGAAGATTTTATGGATGAAATCAATCTGGATCAATTGAGCGATGCTTTAAATTGGTATCGGATGAGTATTGATGAAAAACACAGTTATATTTTGAGTCACTACTTGGGCGATGACGAAGCCGTTTCATCCAAAGCTCGTGACGGATACGAAATGGCCTACATCATTGCCGATGGGAGTGCTGATGAAATCATGTTTGCTTTCAATGGAGACTCTAAAAACATGATCGAAGGAGATTTGGAATTTAAATATCCAGATGAGTTGGAGAGAGCCCTGATTCTTGCTGACGAAGAAGATGAAGCCAGTGAAGCCGCTGAAAGCATCAGCTCCCTGAGCAACACCACTCCCATTGAATTGAAGGATTGGTTCCCTGCGGTGGTGGAATGGGTGGATGAGATCAAAGACTCTAGCAATCGGCTCACGGCCTATGGCGTTAATGGGGCCACTTGTGGAGATAGCTCTGATTTTTCTTCTCAAGCATCGGGAGATTTAAATAGCGATGGAGTTCCTGACGGAGCGGAGTCCAGTGTAAGCCTTAAACTCAGCAGCGAGGATTTCAATACGCTTCAGCCCAATGGTGATGTCTATACGGTTAGCGTGAGCGCGCTGAATGGAGAGGGTTCTCTCAATTATTATGACTCTTATACGGAAGTCAGTTTAGAAATTGTTTCTGGGGAAGACAGTATCTCCATTGGAGGAAGCCAAGTTTTGCCCCTCAGCGGTGGGATTGCTACTTTTTCTTTATTCAGTCTTGATCCAGGCTCTTTTAGCCTACGAGCCACCCTCGTGAATCGTAGCGATATTTATGACTCAAATACTTTAAGTGGAAGTGTGGTGGAGAAAATCATTAAAGTGACCAGCTTTGTTCAAGAAACGATAAGCAGTGAGGTGGTCAATAATGAACCCAGTTCGCGTATTGAAGTCAAAGATTCGTTCGGCTCCATTGTTGCTGTTTTGGACCCCGAAACAGGGGCTCTGGATTTACGTGAGGCCATTGCCGTTTTAAAAGAAGCCACTCCTAGCCTCCCCACCCGGATCAGCATTCAAAGTACGGAAGGAGAAATCTACAGTGTTTTCTTTCTTATCCCTAGTGAAAAAAGGGTTTCCATTGGAGATGGTTTTGCGGGTGTTTTTGTGAACACCGTAGCCGAGAATGCAGGCACTGCGCTGGCGGAAAATGGCATCGCCCTGGAAGTGGACGGGCTAGAAATGGGCCTTGTGACGGGCCTAGGGCAAATAGCGTTAGCGGAAGGCTACCGTTTAGCCTTTGAAAATCCGGAAGAAATCAACTTGTATGCCCCGCTTAGGATTCTAGATGCGGAAGCTAACCCTTTATTCACCGTAGAAATTAAAGATTCCTTTACAGAAGGCTCTTTAGTGCCTGCTTCGGATCTTTATGAAGACTATTTTTCTTTAAATGAAAATCCCCGCTTTAGTGCTAGGCTCCTCAAGATCTTTGAGCTGCCCAAAGCGTGGGCGGAAACAATGATTGCAGATACGGATAGTGATCTTTTAGATGACTTGGAAGAATGGCTTATTGGCACTGAGTACCGCACCGCCGATACGGACGGGGATGCTTACAAAGACGGCGAAGAGATTTTTTCAGGTTATGATCCTTTATCTGGGAATGGAGAAAAACTGTTCACTGATATCGATGCCAGTCATGTGGCTTATTATGATTTGGCCAGCTTGTATGTGCGTGGCGTGATCAAAGGTTATCAGGATGGAAGCTTTAAGCCGGATAATCCTATCACTCGTGAAGAATTTTTGAAGATTGATCTTGGAGCCATTTGTAAAGCTTGTGATAACTATGAATCGACTTATGAAAATGCCCTGCTTTCCCTCTACAATCAAGACCCTTTCCCGGATACCAATTTCAATCCAGAATTGCTGGCTTGTGTGGCCGAAGCAAAGACCTCTGGTATTGTTTCGGGTTATGCGGGCGGTGATGCAGTGGGTTACTATCTTCCCACTCAAAACATCAGCCGTGCCGAAGCCACTAAAATCTTAGTAGAAACGGCCGGGCTGCCGACTCGAACTCCCTCTGCGGATGAAGCTTGGTATGCCGGTTATGTCGAAACGGCTCAGTCCTATAAGCTCTTCCCCGATGGAGTCAGCCCAACAACAGAATGGTTGGGGGCTGCGATTACTCGTATGGAATTCGTGATGATGGCGGTGAATTTGGTGGAAGCAAAAGATTGTCGAGCCGTGGACAGTGATGCGGATGGACTGAGTGACACGGAAGAGACGGTGCTCTTTGGAACGGATCCTCAAAATCCCGATACTGATAATGGAGGCATAAACGATTGGGATGAAATGGTTCGAGGAACGGATCCACTCAATAGCACTGATGACTTCCCTATTCCTGCGAATAATCTGGACTCAGAAGATTTTTCAAACTATGGCGCTTATGACCACTCGCCCGGCCTTTATTCTGTTTCAGATCAAGCGGATTACGGCAGTGTTTCGAGCACGAGTGGAGTCCTTTCCACTGAGATGAATCTTTATACTAGTGAAGTGGCTGCTGATGGACGTTCTACACTCATGGTGCGCGCGGAAATTCGTGATCAAAATGATGATATTTATGTGGACGACAATAGCAGTCAAATTGAATTTATCCTTTCCAACGATGAGTATGGAGTTTTGGAGTCCAACACCGTTTTGGTTCAAAATGGAATCGCCGAAACAAGTTTTCTTTCCAGCCAAAATGCAGGCGAGCTCACGATCTCCGCTCAATTGGTTTTTGGGTCTCTTCCCTCCAATGACCAAGCTATTCACGTGTATGCGGGGGAGCCGGCTCGAATCGAGATCACCAGTGAATCTACTGTGCTGCCCATTGGAGGAGATAGTTTTTCAGACGCTCAGGTCACCCTCTACGATCCTTACAACAACCTCGCTAATTATGGCTCGTATTCCGTGACTTTTGAAAGTGAGGATCTTGTTTTACTGGGTTTGAAAGATGAAGATGCGAGCATCCCTGGAATCCAGATTACTGTGCAAAATGGTCAAATCCCATTCCGAATTTTATCGGATCTTGAAGAGGGTTTAGATACCGTGACGGTTTATCTTACCGAGCAACCGGATATCTCTGATCGTCTTAGCATGGAAAGTATTGAAGGTATGCGTTTGCTCGTGGAGCTTTCCGATCCTTATATGTTTGCGGGGAGTGCTGGAACCCAAGCCGTACAAATCCAAGTCGTGGATGCTCTGGGCTTGCCTGTTTCCGATTTTCAAGGCGAGGTGAGCGTAGGCCTGAGTGATGCTGATTATGGGACTGTTGATCAATCCACCTTCTCCTTGATTTCTGGGCAGGGTACTACGGTTCTCACTGCAGGCACTCTGGCGGGCACCGGCTCTATTTTAGTGGAAAGCATGGGAATGGAAACGGGCAGTAGCCCTTTGGAGGTGAAGCCAAGTGATACGGTAGAACTACGCATTCGCACCCAGGATGGAGCCACACGACTTAAGGCGGACTCTGTTCAGAAATTTTATGTGGAGGCCTACGATGCCTATGGAAATCTTGTGAGCACGGATAGCAGCACTTCCGGGACCTTACGCCTCACGGAAGCTACAGCTCCCTACGGAACCCTGTCTCGAAATTCCTTTGTTTTAAACCAAGGTCAGGCGGAATTTTCGGTGCTTTTGGGCACTGTGAGTGGTTTACTGAATATTGTGGCTTCCTCTAGTGGAGTGACTGCGGGCACCTGGGGGGGCGAGGTGAATTATTTTGTGACGGGCGAAGAAATGAAAGAGGTGAATCCTCAAATGCTTTACGCCAATGTTTTAGGGGCGGCCTTTGGCGATGTTACCCAAGAAGACTACATCGGAGGTTGGATGCTTTTTAATGGAAAAACTCAAGCTGTAAGTAGTT
The DNA here is from genome assembly GCA_964533115.1 of uncultured Candidatus Peribacteria bacterium. Taxonomy (GTDB): domain Bacteria; phylum Patescibacteriota; class Gracilibacteria; order UBA1369; family 2-02-FULL-48-14. Next base: position 7,134 of record CAZHKJ010000001.1, read on the forward strand.
TGGTTTCTGAGCCCTTGCCTAAAAAACCCATCGCTAGCGTGGATGCTGAGGGAACCATCAGTCTTGCTCAGGATGGTTTGATTGCCCAAAGTGTAGTGGGAGCGGGGTCCAGCTTACCCATGGTCCTACAGTGGCATGCTTACCCCGAACAACGGCTGATGGCCGAACTCTTTTTTGTTCTTGGCGAAGAGGAAGAAAATCCTGGTTTTAATGCTGTTTTAAGCAGCAGTGATTCGGCTTATGTTTTGGAAGAGCAAGAAGGAGCTTCCTACGTACTCAAAGAAGATTCGGTAGTTATTGCTCGCATCCGTGCCGATGGACAAATCGTTTTACTCGATTCCAGTTATTATTTGGTGGGGAATGACTATGCCTCAGGACTGAGTTTGGCGCTCATGAAAAACACTGAAGCCATTTTACGAGTGGACTATGCTCTCCCTCAAGAAGATGTCACCTTGCTGGATAAAGATTTTAATCTTGAGAACTGGTCCACCTTGAATCCCGGGCTTTATGTGAAATCCAGTCCACATAGTGAATTTGATTTTATGTATACCCCTACGGGCAATAGCTCTAATAACCCTCAAGGGCTTGTTTTGACCGATCCCAATGCGCTCTTACCGGAGGACTTACGGCCTTCTATGGGATACACCACTTTGGATAATGCTGAAGAAGATGGAACGGTTGGATTTGAAGGTGAAAATAAAAATATGCTTCTATTCAGTGCGGGGAATACAGCGGGTGATTCCAATCGATTTTATGTTTCTGAAGTCGGCATTCTACTCGGAGATCCCAGCATTCAATTGCCCACAGAAAATGAACTGAACTCTCTTGGTTTCACCGACGATATCGGTAGCACCGTCTATGCCGGATCGGAAGACATTTTTGGCATGGTGGACATCGATTATAATGGAGATGGGCAGATGGATGTTTTGCTCGTTTACGAAGATGGGCGCATTGAAGTTTTGCAAAATTATGAGTCCCCCAATCGATTGAATGCTCGAGGTGCCTTACTCCAGATTGAAAATGGGATTCGTTCTATTGATAAAGGAGATTTTAATGCGGATGGCTTAAGCGACTTGGTGATTGTGACTGAGGAATCATGTTATGCGGAAGAAATGTGTTTGTACTTGTACGAAAATATTGGAGGAGGCTTTGTGGCTCAGAATCTGAGTTTTAATGAGATCAATGCGCAGCCCGAGCAAGTGGAAGTTATGGATCTTAATAATGACGGCTATGACGATTTGGTGCTTTCGGATGTGGATATGCAGCTCTACGTCGTTTGGAATAGCGAAGGGACTTTATCAAGCGTGGATAGTATTGAAAATTTTGGTTTGAATGTGGATGGCTCTCAAAATTTATACGCAGATCTTGCTGTTTATTATGATGGATTAAGTGGAGGTTCTGTTTCTTTGAGCGTCCCTTCCCGCTCCGAGGATGAGCTCTTCTCGAGCCTTGGATTTGCTCACGCCAATTCAGCTTCCGTCAACTCTCTTTTACGTGTGGAAAAAACCATGAGTGATTCTAGTGGAGGTCGGGTCAAAATGGACGATACTTTGAACGTTGAGCTCCGTTTGAGCAATCTTTCGAGTGCTAGCATCAATGAACTTTATTTCTCAGATTCCATTGGCTCTTTTTTTAGTTTTAATCCCGATGGCTTCACTTGTTCCTCTTGTGAGGGGATTGATTTGAGTTCCGCTGAACTAGTGGATGGAAATGCCACTCGCCCGTTTATTTATGGCCCTTTTAATCTGGCTGCGGGTTCAGAAGTGAGCTTCAGCTATCCATTAAGCGTAGCAGAGCTTCCCACGCTTTCCCTCATGGTTGGAAATGATATTTATTCCGATTATGTGGATGATGACTATGCGGACATTGGGGTTTCTTTGGAAGGAAACGGCTCGGGAGAACTGATTGTTTTTTACTCGGATGGGACTTATGAGGAAACTTTGGAAGAAGGCCTGTTCGGGACTGGCCTTGGAGCTCAAATCATAGAGCACGTGAATTATGAGCGTAAAAATTATTCTTCTTCCAACCCCGACTATGAAGAAGCCTATGACACCACGCAAGCCAGTCCCCTGGAAGATGCGGATGGCGATGGGATCCCTGACTTTATGGGGGGCATGGATGAAGAATTAGGAGTTCCTGTCCCCAACACTGGCTATGACATTGTCTCTGAAGTTTTGGGCGGAACGGATGAAGATAGCAATGGCTATTACTCGACCGAAGAAATGTTCAGCAGTGATAATGATTCCGATAATGACGGCCTTTACGATACAGTGGATGACTTTGAGGCTCTTGGGAATTTATTGCTCGATCCGAGTTTGGATTTTGAGCTTGAAGAGGATGAGGTCTCCCTCAGTGAGGAGGGCCTTGAACTGGAGCTTCAGTTGGAGATTTTAGATGAGAGTATTGCAGGTTTAACCGATGAGATTGAAGATATTGTTTCGATGTTCAGCTGTAACGGGGCTTGCTTGGCCTTGCCGGGAAGCGTTGCCTTTTTGGCCCCCGGTCCCTACCACGATCCATTTACGGGAGCGATTCTTGGCTTTGACCCAGGTACGCCTATTTTTGGATTAATGCCCTATCCTCCCACCTTTGTTTGTACCGGGCAACAATGTTATGGCGCTCAAGCGATGCGTATGTATCTGGCCCCCACCACCACGTTAGGCTTAGGTTTAGCCGTCTGTGTGGCTCCTTACCCGGTTGGAAAATGCTGGGCTTTCAATATTCCTCTCTTACAAGTTTTGAGTGTTTGTGATGCCCTGAATGGATTTATTGCCGATGGCCTTTCCAAGGCCAATGCTTTTGCGACTTCCGGTACGAGCATCGCTTTTCAGGCGAACAGCATGAGTAGCTCCGGTACTAATCCCAGTGGTTTATCAAGTGCGCTCCTAGGCAACTACAGCCCTCCTAGTTCGGTCAATACCAATATTCAAGTGCCTGGCTTCCCCTCTGTCTTTACCGAATGGTGGAGAGCTCAAAAAGAAGAGTTCTTCAAAATGATGGATTTGCCGGACCTGACCTTTATTTACCCCGATCCCAGTAGTATTGGCTCTAACTTTAACGATGTTCAACTGGATCAAACGGCTAAAGTTGAAGAGCTTCCCAACGGTGTTTTAGGTTTAGAATCTGTTTTAAACTATGTGCATGCTCTTCCTCTCATTGATGTAAAACCTGAAAAAGTATACGTTCATTATCCTGCTATAACGGATGAGGAAATCTTATTGATTCAGCAAGATTTCGGCGCTTGGGTCCAAGATACCAAAACTAAGTGGGGCGTTTTTAAAGAACAATTTGAGCTGAGAAAAGCCAAAAATGAGGTGAGTGCGGCTGAACAAGAAATCTTTAATGAACTGGAAGCCACGGTGCAAGAAGCAATCACCGCTGTGGAAGCGAATATGTCTATATTAGAGAGCTATAAAGAAGTCCCCTATGAACTTCTTGAGCTGCGTAACATGCAAGCGGAATACGCTAAAGTGATCATTTGTTACTTAGACGCTATTCTAGATTTTACGGCAATTTATCTCAATGAAAACATGCAGAGGATTGAAGCTTGGGCTCAATTTGTTGTTGATTTGCGTGAAATTGTGGATGGCTGGCAATTACTGATTGATCTGTCGGCTGACTTTATGGACTCCTGTGATAAATGCACCAATCAACGTTTCAGTGGGCTTCAATTGCTGTTCAGTTTGTTTGTCTTCATGCCCGAATTCCCCGTGGTTGAATTGCCGAAATTGCCTGACATCGTTGTGGATGTTTCTCACATTCAAGCGGGGGTCGATATTGTTTGGCCCGACCTTCAATTTATACCCGATCGTCTCAATATTCCTGAGCTCCCTCGGCTCGAATTCCCTGAAGCTAGCCTCAATACCGATTTGAACGTAGACCTAGATATTACCATTCCTTTGCTTCCGGAATTTGATTTTGATCTTGAACTTCCCGCTCTACCTCCACTCACTCTACCCCAACTTCCCAGCTTACCTCCTCCTCCTGCCGTTCCTGAGCTGGATCCCAGTTTAGAGGCTTCGCTCAATGTGGCTAGCTCTGTTTTACGCCTGGTTTGTATCATTCGTGCGGGGTTCATTCCCACCGATGAAATGATGCTCAAAACACGTATCGAAGAAATCACCGAGCGGCCCGGGGGCGTTGTCCTTCCTTCCGACATTGCGACTACGGTTGAGTGGCCTGCTTTTCATTTCGATTTCCTCAAACGTGTAGAAGTCACCACCTATTTGAATTTGAATGCCAATTTCTCCCCCTTATTTGATCTTGTTCAAAATTTTGCTGAGCAAACGGAATCTTTGAGTACAGATTTCACAGGAGGCCTAGGTGGAGACTTACAAGATTTAGCGGATGTTCTGGAAGCTCTGTCTGCTCCCACTCAAAACATTGACCTGGAACTTGATGTAGAAGGAAATGTGGAAATTGAAACCAATGATTCTAATGAGGAGACCAGCTCCCTTGACCCTGCCATGCAAGTGGCTGCTCAATACATTAATGATCCTCTTGTAGCGGAGCGTTTAATGGCTTTGCAAAAAATGATGGAAACGCTGCAAGTGGAAGTGGATGATTGGGCGGAAACTCTGCCTGAAGACATCACTTTGGTGGCCACGGAGCGTGAACTGACCCCCGATGATCCTTTGCTTCATCGTTACGATTCCATTGCCCTTGAAGGCAACTTAGACTCTGAATTTTTGAGGAGTATTTCGGGAACTCCACTAGAAGGAGTCGCTCTTTTGCGTGATTCTTTGCTGAGCTATGTTGACGATTTTGAAGATGAAAATGCGCGCTTGGCTCATATGGACGACCTTTCTTTCTACAATGCCATTTCAAGCCGTTCAGTAGAAAGTCCTACGGTATTTGCCAGTGATTCAGCGGAGGGCTATTCCACGGCAACGGAATGGAACTTGGGGGCGGATTTAGAAGCTCTTGAGGGTTGGTATTCTGACGACCTGATTCTCGCTTCTGAATCGGACTTGCCTAGTCAACTGGAAGGAATCAATTATGGAGGCGAGGTTCAAGCCCTCAATAATGGCTTTTATCTTTATGATGCTGAAGAGAGTGTGAGTACTCGTTTAACTCAATACACTCAAGAAGCCAATCAAAGTTCTCATATTTTGTTTATGGATTTAGATGGAGATGGAGATGAAGACGTGGTTTATTCCATGGGTTCGGATGTTTATATTAAAGAAAATCACACTGAAGAAGCCAAGCTTGCTTATGTGGTTGAAGATCCTGGCTTTGCCTCATTGAGCGAGCTTGTCCCTGAGGAGGATAATATGAAAAATCTTCAATTAGGCCGTAATGAATATGAAGAGGTGGCTTGGTCTTTCCGTTCGGAGGACCGTGCGGTGGGTTATGACTTTTTCCTTTATGATTCTTTGGATGCTCAAGAAGTCGACCCTGACTCAAATGTGAAACAACTTCTGCTCTTAACGAATGCCCATCCTTCCCCGCTGGACTTGGCAGAGATTCCTGACTCGACGGAGGTTCCCCTTCCGGATTTTTCGATCAGCCGTCTGGTCGCTACTGACGTGAGAGGAGATGTGATATTAAAAAATGCGATCAGTCGAGTGCTCATGTCCTCCAATGGAGAGATTGAAATCGCTGAAGCCATCACTCTTCAAACGACGGAATCCTCACGCTTTACTCTCACTCGTGGAGATTCAGATCTTTCTTTTGATGTGCCAGCTTATACGGTTTTAGAATTTGGGGCTACTCAGGATCGAACGATTCGCTTAGAAAGTGGCGAAGCCTTTTTGCTGGATAACTCTGTAATATTGGACGAACAAAATTTGGAGGAAGGAATGATGGTGCTCCCTCAAGAATTACTTTCTTTGGAAAGTACTCGTGCGGAGGCTCTGCTCCAAACAAGTGAAGGTGCCCTGATCGCTCTTGATAATGAAGAGAGCTTTGTGATGGATCAACTTCTCAATCCTCAAAACCCTACCGCTCAAGTGGAAATTGGCAACGGGGCGTATTATGTAACAGGTCGTGCTCTTTATGCGAATGGAACGGCCTCCACCCTCTCCGATAATATTTTATTGAACCCTCAAATTTGCAGCGATAAATCTGCTCCTTTTGTGATTGTTAATAATGGCAATACTAGTGTCGACTTGGCCATTTATTCCACCATGACTTTATCCGCAGAGGATTCTTTTGATAGCGACAGCCAAATCATTGATGCGTACTGGGATTTAGATTCCCAAATAGATGCGGATGGCGATGGTATTTTGAACAATGATGAAGAAAGAATTGGCCTGAGCGCCGAAGTCGGGCCTTACGACAACCTGGATCCTCGCACGGTTACGGTTTACCTCACCGATGCGGTTGGCAACCTGGCTAGCTCAGAAATAACGGTGAATGTTTACGTGCCCGAACTTGAAATCATCGATGCCACCTCTACTTTGGTGAAGGGAAATACCAGACCAGCCAGTCCGAATCTTCCCTTCCATCTCATTCGAGAACGTGACGGTGCCCTCACGGATCTTGGATCTTATATCACGGATGAGGAAGGACAATTTGAATTGATGATGGAAGACAGTACGCTGATTGCCATTTATGATCCTAGTGGAGCCGTGATTGCCGAGTTCAATCCTCAAACCAAACAAATCCTTGTTCGTGATGAGGCGTATGAAGTGACTGCCCTTGCGGCGGACTCCAATTGGCCTTCGCATTTAATGGTCTACGAAAAAAGCACCGGTATTGTTATGGGGAGTTTCATTTTTGTAACCGAAAGTGGTTTGCCCATCACCCGTTTAGGGGAGCCCCTTGCGAACTATGATTTGAGTAGCTTCAATCGTTTGAGTGTCCACTCCGTGAGCGACTCCGATGGCTATGAGTTTAGTCTCAATTCCATCACGGCTCGGGATGAGGAAGGGGCTTTGGATTTACTCATCACCAATAATGGAAACATCAATATTTTTGATGACCGTTATTCACTCAAGCATCGTGAAGCAGATTCTTTAGAGGAGCATCTGATTTTAGAAATTTATGATGGAGAAACTCTGGAGCTGGAAATCTGGCCCGGTAGCGCTTTGGATCTTTACCTAGAAAGTACGGATGACTTAGCCCTGCCCGATTCCGTTCTACGAGGTCCATATGATTCTTTGTCGGCCGATACTCGTTTATACTTCGAAGACATTGCTGTGGATGATCCTTTGTACGAAGACATTGCTGAATTGGTGGAGAGAGGCGTGATTGAAGGCTATGAGATGGATGGAGAGTCTTACTTCAAACCTGATAACGACATCAATCGTGCAGAATTCGCGAAAATCATTTTGAATATTCTTTGTATTGTCGCACGTGATGAAGCTTATTTGTCTCCTGCCGCCTTCAGTGACATTGGCGATCCTGAATTATGGTATTACCCCTATACCAAAGAGGCTTCTTTAGGAGGCTTAATCACGGGTTACTTGGGTGAAAAAAATGCCAATGGATTAGCTCCTTTCAAACCTGGAAATACCATCACTCGTGCAGAGGCCGTTAAAATCATGATTGAAGCTCTTGAACAACAGGGCGCTATCACGCTCCCCACCGACTTGTATGGCGAACCTTGGTATGAACCTTATATCGAAATCGCTCAAGATCTTAGCCCTTATTTAACGGATGAATTCACCAGCGGCAATGCGACTTACATTTTAACACCAGAAGAAGCTGCGGCGCCCAATAAAACTTTGACTCGTTATGAATTTGTAGAAATGAGTGTACGTGTTCTTCAGGCTTATAATTGTTTTGCCTTAGATAGCGACAAAGATGGTCTCTTTAACTATGAAGAAGAAACTCTTCATGGCAGCGACCCTTATAATCCAGATACGGATGCGGGAGGAGTGGATGATGGAACAGAAGTGACTCGTGGCAGTGATCCTTTAAACATTGCAGATGATTTTGAAGATGCGATGAGTGAACTTCTTCCTGGTATTTATGCCGTGAGAGAAACGTGTAGAATCTGCCCCTGCCCTTCACAAGTGGACTGGAAAGCGGATCTATTAACGGGAGACTCTATTTTTGCTATCATCCAAGATGAACTCGATCGTATTTTTGAAGTCAGCAACACGGTTCAAATAACTCAACCCACGCCATGACTTTTGAACGCTTCCAAGAACGACTCTTCCAGATTGGCTTGCTGGCTCTGATCTTTTTATCGGGGTTTTTATGGACTTCTGCAGAAGAGAGCGATACGGAAGCACCGGCTGAAAGCTTCACCGCAGAAGATTATGCCTGTGCTCAAGCCGTCGTTGCCGGAGGTGAAGAACTCATGGAAGCCTATTTTGTTTTTTTAGATCAGTATTTTAAAATCGATACTCCTTCCAGTGAACAGCTTGCGGATACTATGACTTTTTATCGTTTTGTGGAAGATAGTATTTATAATTTATACACTCAAAATGCCCAGCTGTCCGGCTCGGATAAAACTCTTGGATTTGCGGGCCAAGAATTAGCCGTTTGCCGACAAAAACGCGATGAATATCTCTTAGTGGCTCAAACGGCTCTTTACAAGCAGGTGATGGGCTCTGCGACCTATAAGACCACTTTCCAATTTGTAGATGGACTTAAAATCATGAATGAAAATCTTGCTGCTCTTTCCACTGTTTTTCAGGAAACTTTCCCCGGCCAGTTCATTCAAATGGACAACGGCCTACAATGTTATGCTAGCCAATGCATCACTCAATGAAAACTTTTTTCTTTAAATACGGCCGTTTTTTCCTCCTCGCTTTTGCTCTTGGTTTCCTGATGCCACGTCTTCAATCGGTTTCACTAGAAGCCAATAGTTTTGACTATAATGGCTCAGCGAATTTAGACGATTTGATTGTGGGCTACCATCTTCAAATGAATGCCATCACCAATGAATACATTGAACGATTGATGACGAGTGAGGATCCGAATGTGCTTTACCCTTCCGATGCCGACTCCTGTAATGCCGATAACTTGTCTACTTTTTGTTTAGCGAATGAACTCAACGAAAATTTAATCGCCTTTGAAACAGAGCTTGTAGCGAGAAAAGATGGTTTGGAAAACCTGTCTGGATCTTTGGAAGAAGCCCTTTCTCAAGCCAATCAGCAGGAACTCGTGATTCAAGAACAACGACAAAATGCTGAGGATGCTTTGGACCTTACTCTTGCCATCTACAACCAAATTCAAACCGTATACCCGCTCCATAAAGAAATGGAAAACTTCCGTGATGGTCTGGAAAGCTTTCGGGATCAATTGGCACTCCTTCGGGATGTGATTGAAATCTACCCTTCTAAATTTAACGGTGCGACTACCGCACATTGCAAATGAGACAATTCTCTCTTCTTATTATTGGAGTATTGGTGAGTGCGGGGCTTGGGCTGACGCTTGGAAAAATGAGCTATGCCGTGAGCTCTTCCGAAACTTTAATTGACGCTATGTTTGAACAAGCGGATTTGGCTAAGAATAGCTCTAATGATTTAAATGAATTGAAAAATCTGGCTAAAGAAAAAACCGCCTTTCAAAATCTATATTTATTGATGTTCCAAAATGTTTCAGAAGGGGCATCGGATGCCGCTTTAGAAGAACTCATGACTCGTTTACAAAGTAAAAAACGCTCCGCTTATTCAAAAAAAGAATTGGCGGAGATTGTTCTTAATGGAAGTCTGGTGCCCATTTTAGAACGCCACAATTTACTCGCCGAAGAAGCCAGTAATGGTGAAAATCTCTTGAACGATGCTGAAGCTCAAGCTTTAGCCAATGCTGAATATGAAGATTTTATGGCTGCCAATCCAGGCATTGTTTCGGTAGAGGCTTTTATGGATTGGTATTATGCCGAATATGTACAGCCCGATATTTTATCTTCTAGCGATGCCAATCCCATTCCCACCCAAGAAGAAATTTTAAGAGAATACAATGAGTTACTTGAGCTTTATCAACGTGAATTGCAACTCCAAAGAGATTACCGCATTGCGGGTTACGAGGCTTTGGCCACGGAAATTTTTTACAATGGTGACTTGAGTGATTCTGCTGGCATTGATCTTTTGTATGATTTGGATTTGAATCATATGCTTTTATTTGGCGAGCCGATTAATTACCCGGATCGCAGTGGTGAAAACGCTGTTGAGCTGAGTGCTGAAGAAATCCCTCTTGAATCCGTTGTCCTTTCCGAGGAAAGCATCAATCCTTACACTTGCTACGAGGATTCCATCCAAAGTGCTCTGGATGCTTTTTATGCTCAAGACGAGCTTCCTAGCACAGCGCCTTCGTCTGAAGATTTTGTTGTTCAGTATCCTGCTTTTGAGGAGGAGGTGGAATCGGGGCCTCGCGCAGAAGTCGCTGAAGCCTTTAAAACTTTAGATGGATTTTTGACCCAAATTCAAGGCAGTACGGGAGATTGGTCCCGCTCGCTCCCTTGTTCAGAAGTATTCTGTGTGACGGTCGAATTCGTGGAGGAAAGTGAGGACCCGAGCCTAGCGTATGAAACAACAGACAATTGTATTGCTTGTCATATTGTCTATATCAACAAACGCATGACAGAAACCTTAAGTTACAGCCTCGTTCCCGGAAAGGTTTCCATGAATGTTTTTGAAGATGCTACATGTAAAGACGCCGGCAAAATCGATTTTGATCTCAATATTTTTACCGTTGCTATGCCTATCCAGCTCGATCCGGGCGATGATATTGACGAAGGTCCTGCTCAATCGATTGAAGATCTTAAAAAAACTTTAGTGGCTATTGGAGCCATTTCATCTCCAGGCTCTTCACAATATGAAAAAAGTTTAGAAGATCTAGAATGTGAAAGCATCATCAATCTTCAAGATCTCTCCAATAGCTCCAGTACTTTGGATGCTGCTCTTCAAGCCTGCCGAGAGGCCAGTGAAAGAATTGAAACAAATACCCTTACCGCCATTGATGAATCCTTATTTGAGGCCCAGCACTCCAATGTGACTACTTTATATGAGCAAGTCTCCGTAGAACTTTCTCAAATGCTTTTGATGTTTCGGAACATGCAAATGGGAATGAACGGTCAGGGTGGTTTTAAGGGCACTTATTCTATAGAAGGTGCCCCTATCCCCAGTTTAAGCTCTAAACAATATTGTCTATGAAGAAGCTTTTGATCGTTGCTGCTTTCACTTTTTCAATAGGCTTTGGCATGCCTTTATTGCTAGCTCATGCGGAGGATGAAGCTTTGGTTGATGCCCAAACTTGCTTGGGAGGATATTATTCATTTCTGGTGAATGTACGAACTGAGAATATGCGTGCCGAAACGGTAAAAGATTTTTTTAGCATGGGGTACTGTCAACTCAATGACATCATTCAATTGGATGAAGAGTTGAACGTGCTTCGGGATCAATTCCGTTCGGCGGCCTCCAACTGTCAGGATACGAATGCCTATCAAGAAGATTATCGGCGTATTTTAATGGAACAGTATTTTGTGCGTCATGTGCAAAACACCCGTTCGGATGTGATTAATGAAATAGATTCCGAACAGTTAGCGGATTTAACCGAAGAGAAAATGGCCCTTTTGTGGGAGGACATGCTAGAGAAATTTGTGAAAGAAGAGAACTATGTGACGGAAGAGCTGCTGGAAGATTATTTCGCTGTTTGGATGAGCAAATATGAAGACCGCTTGATTCAATACCGCCTCTGTGAAGAGGGGGCCTGGGCAGAACTTGAAAGCACTTGGCAGGATTTTATAGAGTCTACCCAAGAGTTGAGCGAGGTGGCAAAGGGTATAGATGACACCTTTAAAAATGCCGATAAAGACTCTTCTTTCAAAGAAATCTTTGTTCCTAATGTGACGGTGGATGCAGATAATGAGATGACCAGCTTTGGCGGTGCGATTCAAAATGCATGGGAATACATGCAAAGTGAAAAAGAGAAACAAGAAAGCAAGGTCGAGGCTCCTTTGGATGTTTCTGGGCTAAGTGAGCTTGGCCTCGTGACCTATGAACAAGCACTTTTTAACCTAGGACAAGCTTCCAATGTTTATGCTATTGAACTAGCGGGGGCAGACCGTATGGCACGCTACAAAGTCCTTTATGGGATGGGTGGCTCGCTTGCTTCAAGCAATATGCAAGGCACCCTTATGCAATTGAATTCTATTTTAACCGAAGTGAATACCAAAGACCTTCCCAACATCACTATGGGTGCCGCTACGATTTCAGATCGCCAGTGCCGATAGCGTACTGAGTGAAGCAGTTATTCCTTGTTATATGAAAAAATTTGCGCCTACTTTTTATAGTTTTTAAGCCACCAATTTTTAAAAAATGGCACCGTTAATGTTGAAAGTAAAAATCCCAATGTTGGCACGATTGCATTGATAAATGGATTGCCTAAATTGGAAATGAAGAAAAATATGACGATTACAAAGTATGTAAGGACTAAAATGAGTAACTTCCTACTCCAACTTGTTTCCCAAGCTTTGTCAGCTTCAACACGTTGATTACGAGCATTGATTTTATCTATCTCTGATTTTAGTTCTTCAATTGAAGTCATATTTTTCATTGATTATTGGCGCAAATTTTTTTTCATATAACTCTACTTAACGAGAAAGCAAAGAGAAGAACGTGTATTTTTTCTTGAGTCCGGCGGGTTTTTTAGCTTTGACCTCTACTTCGACGGATTCCCTGGCCATGTTCAGATCCACCATACAATAAGGACAGAGTTCTTTTTTGAGAGAGATGAGTTTACCGCAAGAGAAACAATTGAAGAGCATGGAAGGCGTGGAGGGGGATTAGGGCGATTTTATTGCGTTTGATTTTGGAGGAATTTCTCGAGATCTTCTTCACGGATTCGATAGACCCGACCAAACTTGATGCTTTGAAGCTTCTTTGCCTTAATAAATTTAAGGACCGTGAGGTGGTGAAGCTGAAGCACCTTTGCGACCTCTTCTGGAGTCATCAGTCGCGATACCATTTAATTTTGTTTAACTTGGCACTACTTTATAATGCTTAGATTTACTTTGCAATATAATTACGAGCTTTTCTTAATTTTATAAAAATTAATATAGCTTTATTGTGTTTTATATTTTTTAATTACAGTTCATTATATTTTATTATACTTTACTATGCTTTATTATACTTTAAATAGCCTCTCTAGGCCCATTCCTTAAGAATCAAGCTTAAGGTGTTTCACCTTAAAAAACGGGCACAAAAAGCTCTCCCCTTAAGAGAAAGTGGCTCCTCGATAGGAGCATTTATATCCCCATCTTTTTCAGCCATTTCCCTGTGTAGGAAACGTCTGCTTTTTGAGTGAGCTCCTCTGGAGTTCCACAAGCCACTACGGTCCCTCCCCCGTTTCCTCCATCTGGACCCATGTCAATGAGGTGATCGGCACATTTGATCAGGTCAAGATTGTGTTCAATGACCACCACCGTGTTCCCTGCCTCAACGAGCTGTTGAAGTACCTCCACTAAGCGACGTACATCGTCAAAATGAAGCCCTGTCGTGGGTTCATCCAAAATGTAGAGTGTTTTCCCGGTGGACCGTTTTGATAGCTCTGTAGCGAGCTTAATACGCTGCGCTTCTCCTCCCGAGAGAGTCGTTGCCGATTGCCCTAAGTGCACATAGCCCAATCCTACTTTAGAAAGAGTGACAAATTTGTTCTTAATGGCGGGGATGGCATCAAAAAATTCAAGAGCCTCATCCAAAGTCATCTCTAAAACATCCGCTATTGTTTTCCCACGATAGGTCACCTCGAGAGCCTCTCGATTGTAACGCTTTCCTTTACAAGATTCACAAGGAACATAGACGTCGGGCAAGAAATGCATTTCAATTTTTTTGAGTCCGTCCCCTTCACAGGCTTCGCAACGCCCTCCTTTCACATTAAATGAAAATCGGCCTGCTTTATAACCACGAAGACGAGCTTCGGAGGTCTGAGCAAAAAGCTCCCGAACATCGGTAAAGACTCCTGTGTAAGTGGCTGGGTTCGAACGAGGTGTTCGACCAATAGGAGACTGGTCGATGTTGATGATTTTATCGAGATGCTCAATTCCACGAATTTCACGATGAGCTCCAGCCTGCGCTTTATTCCGATTGATGACTCCCGCTACTTTTTTAACTAAAATTTCGTTCACAAGAGTGGATTTACCTGAACCGGATACGCCCGTAACACAGGTCAGAGTGCCTAAGGGGAAGCGTACATCTACATCTTTTAAATTGTGTTCTGTTGCGCCTAAAACTTCCAGATATTTCCCATTCCCTTTGCGACGCTTTTTGGGCATGGGGATTTCTTTTTTTCCGCTCAAATATTGCCCCGTCACCGAGTTGGGGTTGTTCATGACTTCTTGGGGCGTACCTGCGGCGATCACTTGTCCTCCGTGCTTCCCTGCTCCAGGCCCAATATCCAAAAGATGATCGGCTGAAAGCATGGTGTCGATGTCATGTTCCACTACAATCACGGTATTTCCTAAATCTCTGAGCGTTATGAGGGTTTGAATCAGTTTTTCATTGTCGTTTTGATGGAGTCCAATGGAAGGTTCGTCCAAGACGTAGAGCACTCCCACGAGGTGTGATCCAATTTGAGTGGCGAGACGAATACGTTGCGCCTCTCCTCCCGAAAGAGTGTTGGCTGCTCGGTCCAAAGTTAAATACGTCACTCCCACATGATGTAAAAAACTCAAGCGAGAGTTGATTTCTTTAATGATGGGGTCTGCAATCGTGCTTTGCATCGTACTCAACTTTAACTTTTGGAAAAACTCTTGTGCTTCTGCAATAGAAAGCGCGGTGATGTCCGCAATGGATTTACCTTGGATTTTGATGGATAAGATTTCGGGTTTGAGCCGTTTCCCGTCACATTTTGGACAAAGCAAAATCCTCATGAATTGTTCAATTTTGTTCCGAATGTAATCGGAGTCTGTTTCTAAAAAGCGGCGTTCCAAGTTAGGGATCACTCCTTCAAATTTGGTTTGGAATTCTCCTTTTGAGAGCCCATCGCCTGAAGCCACTTTCACCTTGTAACGATCTTCCCCTGTTCCATACAAGACTAAATTCAGCTCTTTTTCGGTGAGTTTTTCAACGGGGACATCCAAAGAAAACCGGTATTTTTTTGAAACCTCTTCCAAAATATTCCCATACCACGTCATATGAGAGGAGGTTTGAGACCAAGGCAAAATAGCCCCTTCCGATAAACTGAGTGTGCGATTGGGAAGCACTAATTCCGGGTCAATTTCCAGTTTGGTGCCCAGTCCATGACACTCTTCACAAGCGCCATGCGGACTGTTAAAAGAAAAGTTGCGAGGTTCGATCTCGGTTAAACACACTTCAGGATGATCTTCACAAGAAAAATTTTCTGAGAATTTTTGTACTTCTCCCGTCTCATTATCCAGGATCATCATCACTCCTTCTCCGTGTTTGAGAGTGATTTCAATGGAGTCCGCCATGCGTGTTCGCTCATTGTTTTCTGCCTCTAATTTCTTCACCACTAAACGGTCCACCACGGCTTCAATATTATGGACCTTATTTTTATCCAGCTTTGGAAGCTCTGTTATTGGGTAGACCACCCCATCCACACGCACACGCACAAAACCCTCTTTTTGTATCTTTTCTAAAATCGCTTCATGTTCTCCTTTTTTCCCATTCACGAGAGGCGCAAGTAAAATGATGCGTCTCCCCTCCTCCATGGCCAAAATGTGATCCACAATCTGAGAAGGCGTTTGCCTTACGATGGGTTTATGACACTTAGGACAATGGGGGGTTCCCACTCGCGCAAAAAATAAACGAAGATGGTCGTAAATTTCCGTAACCGTGCCCACCGTGGAGCGAGGGTTACGAGGAGCGGTTTTTTGATCAATAGAAATCGCAGGAGAAAGTCCTTCTATGGACTCCACATCCGGCTTATCCATCACTCCCAAAAATTGTCGAGCATAAGTACTCAAAGATTCCACATAACGACGTTGCCCTTCCGCATAAATGGTATCGAAGGCTAGTGTTGATTTTCCCGAACCGGAAAGTCCCGTCACAACGGTCAATTTGTCGCGTGGAATTTCGACATCAATATTCTTTAAATTGTGCATTCGAGCTCCCTTCACAATGATTTTATCCGCGTGCATTCAAAACAGGTTAAATTTAAAATTCCAGTGCCTGGAAGTTTAACAGCTCAAATGGATTTGAGCAAGGGACTAAATCCTAAATACTACTGCTCATTCGCGCGTTCAACGTATTCGCCCGTTTCTGTGTTGATACGAATCAGGTCGCCTTCTTCAATGAACAAAGGGACGTTCACCATAGCTCCTGTTTCCACTTTTGCAGGTTTACTGCCCGCTTGAGCGCGATCCCCACGAACACCGGGATTGGTTTCTACCACCTTCAAAACGACTTTAGGAGGTAGTTGAATAGATATGGGCTTTTCATTGTAAAGTAAAGCGGTCATTTCTTTTCCGTCTTGTAAGAAACCCACCATGTCCCCCAGCTCTTCCAGTTTGAAACTGAATTGTTCATAAGAATCCATGTCCATGAAATAGGCCTCTCCCGCATCCTTATAGAGATATTGAACATTTTTACGAGCTACATCCGCCAAATCAAAACTTTCTCCTGCAATGAAAGTCTTTTCCATGACGTTTCCATTGATGAGATTTCTCATTTTGGTGCGCATCACCGGTTTACGCTGAGCCGTACGCATAAAAGAGTTATTGATGATTTGATAAGGAGCATTATCGATATTGATAACGACGCCTACTTTGAGATCTGTGATGGATTGAGCCATAAAAAGGGTTACGTTGCCCGTCTATTCTAAGGGTTTTCTGATTTTTCTCAATAGTTTTGCTTCTCTGCGAATTTCTTGCCAAACAATTTCAACAAACTGAATCGATTCCAAATCGCATGATGCCAGTGCTCCTTAGAATAATCCCCGGCCAGCTTCCCATAAATTTTGAGATTTTCTTTTTTGCCGAAGAGATAGTCGAGGAAGCCATAACCAATCACCAGGAATGGAACCATGAAGAAAGTCAGACTCATTTCAAGGAGGATGTTGAAGAGTCCATGAAGAAAGACGGCCAAAAACAGCCCTTCCGTAATCTTTTCGGTGGCAAAAATACGGTTTTTCTTGAGATGAAAAATCTTATGCAGAGCCTCTATAATCGGGTGCCTCTTTTTTCGTAGTTCCTCAGACCACACCGGATCCGCGAAATAAGCGATGCCATAATAGTAACCGTAAACCCCCGAGAAAAGCACGTGAGCAAAAGTAGAAAAGATGGCTCTGAACACAAAGGAGATCATGAGGATATCTGTCCCCTGATATTCCCAGATGTAATAAAAGTACAAAATATTCTCAATGAAGGCGAAGCCCAAGGCTGACATGATTGAAAATTCAATGGCATCGTCAATGTTGCGGAAAAATCCTTTGTCCACTTTGCGCACGACTAGATTTTTCATATATTCCTCAATCACTCCAACAAACATGAAGGCAAGAATCACTCCCAGTGGCAGATAAAGATGAGGAGTGAAGGCAAAAACGTCCGTTTGGAGCTGATCGGTATAGCTGAATATATTGATATTTGGAAAATGATTCCAACTCCATTTGTACAAGAGGATAGGAACGACTGACGCTATTCCCAAAAGAAAGGTTTCTAAGGCTTTAGGCCGATAAACAGGATTTTTTTGATAGAATATATGCCCCCAAACCAGGGCGGGCACAGAAGCGAGTAGTATTGAAATGAGGATCTGCATGAAGGGCTTTAGATGCAATTTTGTAATTGTAACATAAAAATTACATTTTAACAAGCATGGCATGGCTGAGTTCAAGAAACTAGCGCGACGCCCTCCATCTATTTATGAACTTGAAGCTTTGCCTGTTCTACCTGATAGATTTTTGCTCCTTCCAATCCCTCCAAATGGGCCACAGAAGTCGTGGTAAGAATACTTTGATGATTTTTAAGCAATTGGCCTAAATATTCCTGGCGGAGATGATCTAGCTCAGAAAAAACATCATCCAAGAGGAGTAAGGGTTTCTCTCCACTCACCTCTTCCATGTAGCCGATTTCCGCCATTTTTAAAGCCAATACGGCGCTTCTGCATTGTCCACGAGAACCACATTCTTTCAGAGATTTTTTGTCCAACAAAAGCGTAAAATCATCTCGATGAGGTCCCAAAGAAGTCGATCCGCTGCGAATGTCTTGATCCCTTACCGAAATGAGGCGTTCTTCAAAGCGATCTTTATGAGAGTGATAATCGAGCGTTAAGCTTTCTTTTTTTCCGGTGAGAGCCTCATGATCTTTCTGAAGATTTGCGCTTAAAAAATCAATAAAAGCTTTTCGTTTGCCCCAAATTCTATAGGCTTCTTCCGCAAGCCGCGCATCCCACAAGTCCAGTTCCCAAGTTTGGGCGCGCTGCATTTGGATGTTTTTTAAGAGTGCGTTTCGGTGGTTCAGAATACGTTGAAATTGGCTGAACGATTCTACATAGCCTAGGTTGAGCTGGAGCAAAAGTCGGTCCAAATACTGCCGACGCTCCGAAGGGCTTCCGGTGATCAAATCCAGATGATCCGGGGTAAAAAGAACAACTTGCAGTGTCCCCAAGAAATTCTTGGGTGTGGCGACCTTGTCTCCTTTTTTCAGTTTTTTCATCTCCGGAGAACGTTGCAAAAAGATTTCCAAATCCAGCTCTTTGCCTTTTTCTTCTACCGTCCCCTTAATCCTTCCGTAAGGATGATCCCAATGTAGAGCTTCTATACTCCGATGCGAGCGAAAAGATTTTCCTAAAGCCAAAAACGCAATGCTCTCCAAGAGATTTGTTTTGCCTTGGGCGTTCAGTCCAATCAAAATAGTCAGATTCGCCTCCAAATTCAAATCCAGCGTCGTGTAGTTACGAAAAGCTTCGAGTTGAATGCGCTTCAGTTTCATGAGGAGCTCGTGATTAAGTCTAGCCCTTGAGGAAATCGATCCGTATAATAGGGCTATGCTGAATTTTTTAGAAGGGAAAACCATTTTTATCACAGGCTCCTCACGTGGGATTGGTGCGGTTACCGCTCGTTTAGCTAAAGCCTATGGGGCAAACGTGATTTTGCACGGGCGGGAGGAAAGTCCCTCTCTTTTGAAGCTGTCCGAGGAGCTGAATTCTCCTTATTTTGTTTTTGACGTTTCCGACTCCAAAAGTGTGGAAAAAGTCATCAAGAATATCCTCAAAAAATACGCCGCTGTGGATGCTCTTGTGAATTGTGCCGGCATCACTAATCCGCATTCCATTTTAGATGCCACCGAAAAAGACTGGCTGGATGTTTATAAAGTGAATGTGCTGGGCACCGCCAATGTTTGCAAATTTTTTGCTCCCGCCATGAAAGAAAGAGGCCGTGGCCGCATCGTGAATATCTCTTCCATTCGTGCTTATGACTCCACTACGGGACGAGGTCCCTATTCGGCTTCTAAAGCGGCTATTCTTAACTTGACCACCGTGCTCGCTAAGGAATTTGCGCCCGAAGTTTGCGTCAATGGGGTTGCCCCTGGTTATACACGTACGGATATGAGCCAGGGATGGGGACCCAAACAATGGGAAGAAGCCCATCAAGCCCTGCTGGGACGTATTGCTGAACCTGAAGAAATCGCCGAAGTCATTCTATTTTTATGCAGTGATCGAGCTAGCTTTGTTACCGCTCAAACTTTTTTGGTGGATGGCGGAGTGACGGTGGCGTAGGGGTTAATATGAATTCGATGAATAAAGATCACTCTTCAAAAATACAATGCTACAAAAAAGCCCAAGCGGGAGAGTGGGCCACCTTTTCTTGTGGGATTGCTTCTTTAAAAAGTCTACTCAGTTTTTGGGGCATTGAAACCCCAGACTTGGACAAATGGATGGATGAGGCGGTAACGCAGGGCGTCGTTAAATCGACAACGGGATTCCAGTGGAAGAAAGCGCAAAAATGGGGCGAAAGAATGGGCATCCAGATGGAATATTTTCACGAAATGAATAGGAACAAACTTATCCCCTTTTTACTGGAGCAACCGCTCCTCATTTCCATTCAAATCGAAAACCTAGGGGGACATGTAGTGGTCTTAGTTGGACTGAACGATGAAACGGAAAGTAGAACTTGGACTTACTACGACCCAGAAACGGGGGGATTTGAGAAGATTTCTGATTCGATATTCACAAAAATCTTCAGAGGACATGTGATGAGAGTTCTAAAGTAGCTGATCATTTAAATCTCGATCTCAAACTCTTTGATCACTTCGCAATTGCCTCCGACCCACACTTTTTCTATGGTTCCATCTGTGGTTTGAAGTTTAACAATTAAGCGGCTTGGTTTTCCCATCTGATGACCTTGGTCAAAAGCAAGATGCTCTAAATCCTTTCCATTTAATAATCCGTGCTTAAAAAGATAAGAAGCTAGAGCGCCCGTTGAAGTGCCTGTTGCCGCATCTTCGTCT
Organism: uncultured Candidatus Peribacteria bacterium; assembly: GCA_964533115.1. Lineage (GTDB taxonomy): Bacteria > Patescibacteriota > Gracilibacteria > UBA1369 > 2-02-FULL-48-14. The sequence continues at coordinate 27,436 of CAZHKJ010000001.1, forward strand.
TCCGTAATATCAGGAAAAAAGTTGCGAGAGAAAGCAATCGAATCGGCATTGAAGGACTCTAGAGTAAAAGCATGAAGGAGATTTTCTTTCTGACTCACGGTTCTTCCCAAATCCAAGTCTATTTTTATAGATTTCATGGTATTCAAATCTTTAATGGGGACTAAAAGCGTGGGGAAACCTGTTGAAACCCATTCAATGGGAAGCCCAGGCATCAAGTCGTCCTCAGTCATATTAAGCGCCTTCAAAATCATTTCTTTATTTGCGACACTAGAAAAATGGGCAAAGTCTGTTCCATGATGACCCTGTCACCGTCTACCTTAATGGCAAGTAAGCCTGCCAAAGTTTCTTGGCAAGCTTCCGGTTGAGTGAAAACACCTTTATTTTGGAGCAAATAACGAGTAGCCAGCGTAGCGTGCCCACATAAAGGGACTTCCGTAGTTACCGTGAAAAAACGAACCCGATAGTCTGCTGTGCTAGACTTCATGACAAAAGCTGTTTCAGAGTAGCCCAAACGATAAGCGACGTGCTGCATTTGTTCAGTTGTGAGCAGATTGGCATCCAATACCACTCCAGCAGGATTGCCTCCATTATGCCCACCCACAAATGCATTGACCTGAAAAACTTGGATTTTCATACGTGCAGTATAGCACAAAAATATCTATTTTACGCAGGCAAGTATCGTTCTACAAACTCTCTTTTTATAGGGTCGAGTTCTGGTCCGTTTAAACCACAATTGTTTTTGATTGTTTGAACTGTCTGTGTATCCGAGATCTCCAAACGGCCCTTCAGCTGGACCATTTCAAACAACTCGTGTGGAAGGACCGTACATATACATCAAGATCGTTTCATCAAGGCGCCATTCGGTAGCTCAAATTCAACTCTGGAAATATCAGGCACATCTCTCCTAAATATTAAAAGTTGGGATGGAGGGACATCGAATATATTTTTTCTCAGATAATCCTCCATGGAAAGCCCCGAGCCGAATTCATGATGTAGTGCGGCTAGATCCGTATGATTTGTTACAATACGACTGGGGTGGTTAAGATTATAAGCTTCATTAACGCCCAAAGCATGATCCAAAACACAGGCGTTGAAGCTCTCTCCGTAGACCCGGCAACGGGTGCTTGTGGGATCCATTGCAAATCCTAAATGTGCGAGTCGCCTATCGATGTAGCTATTTTTTATAGCGGAATCTTGATCGTAGAGCTGCCTTGAGGCTGCAAAGAAACGCCCTTTAAGCTGTTTTTTGAAGTAATACAATGGCCCATATACATCGAAACTTTCACCTTCTTCAAATCCTTTTATAAAATGTTGTTGGAAGGCTGCAGGGTGACGGACGACTTTTAATTCTCCAGAAGAAAACATCATACAGTCATTTTGTTCGACTTGCGAGACCACTTCTAATAGCCCTTTGAAATACGCCCTATAAGTAGGGAGAAATTGCTTCGCAGGTGGAACGACTAACCCATTCATCGAAAAACCAGGATGAACCAGAACATGCAGCGTCTCAATGGGTTTTAGTGCGGGGGTCATAGTAAATCTACTTTAGCACATTTAGCTGGATTGTAAAGCAGAACGCTTGACGAAAATTGACAAATACTAATTTCTTTATATAGATTTAAATTGATGCTGCAAAACTGCATTATTATCGCTTAACTTCCTAGAGATGCCTTTGGCACCCCTGGGAATTGGTAAGCGAGTTTTTTTAATATTAATTTTCATTTCTATGGCTGTACCAGAAAACGTAGGAAATTCTGACAACGGGACCCCTGCAATCCTTCGAAGTGGCCAAGAAGAACTAATCCTTGTACATGATATGAGGCAAGTGCGCGAAGCACTGCGCAGACTGGTGCTTCCAGACGACACTCAATTCCCTTCAACTATTGCACCCGGAATACGCCGCGCCGTTACACTCCATCAAGGGCCTGAAGATTTATATGGGCATACTCCATTCACAAATCTGAATGAACCAGACGCTACTGTTTTACCTAAAGGCAGCTTCCTTAGAATAAGTCCCCTGAGAGAAACATTAGAGCCTGTGACACCGGGCAGACTTTGGAAAACATTGAAAGGGGATAGCCACGCTGAAGATTGCCCTGGTGTAGAAAAACCCCTCACCCCTGACGACTTAAACAGGGTACTACTTCCCTTTGAACCTTTTACCTTAGATCATCAAGTGAGGCTTGAATTTCAAGAAGGAAGATGGCGTACAGTCGTACTTCCTGAAGGACAAAGCCCGCACAGCGGCTGGGAACTTGGAAGACACTATGCAGGAGGTGCCATCACGGGCATGCGCGGCAATCGATTTCAAGACGGCATTTTCCTTTTTAGACCAAACGAACACATGAATCGCTTTGAAAGAGACATGGCTCGCATGCGTTTCCCCGGAGCTAATCGAGAGGTACTGGAGCCCGCCCTTGCCATCTTTTTGGAGGCCAATGCTAGATGGATACCCTCCACCGACGGTGTGAATTATTTTTATGTACGGCTCGTGGGAAGCCCGAGCACCAGCGGCATTCGTATCACAGGACCTGAACGTGAAATCTTATTCAAAGGAAGTCCTGTGGGTCCTTATATGCCACCCCTAGTCAAAGCCGCTGTGGCACCCGGAGTGCGTCCTGTCCCCCAAGGCTTAGGAGATGTAAAATCGACGCTCAACTACGAAGGACCCGCACAAGTTTTACTCAAGCATGCTCCCAAAGGAACACGTGAAATGCTCTTCCATAATGAAATAGGTGTTCAAGAGGGCCTCTCCGCCAATGTAGCTGCGGTCTATTACCTCCCTGGTGGCGAACGTCTGGTGGTCTTCCCTGAAAATAGAGATCTATTACCGGGCATTATGAGTCGTAGTGCAGAGGCACTCTTAAACAGCCAGCGAGGTTTTAGAACGGAACGTCGCCCTTTGCCACTTCAAGAAGCTGTTCAAGCGAACGAACTGCACTTCCTAGGTACTGCCGCACTAGTCACCGAAGCCATGGAACTTAGGGCTCAAGCTCAGTTCGATAAAACAGGTCAACTCACCCAAGAAGGCGAGGTTATCTTCAAAAGAGATCGCGTTGGCTACGGTGAGGTGGGGCAATGGCTTTACGACCAATTTAGACTCATCCTAAGACGCTCCGACCAAACCCTCGAAGTCGCTCGCAGCTGGATGCAACAAGTGGTTTAACTCATCAAGATAAGGTGGTCAAACGCGTACCAGGATCTGTAACTAGTCGGTTGATTTAATCTTCACCAACAATGATGCAACCCGTATAAGAGATGCCGAAAAACCTTATTCTAGAAGCCCTTAGTCTTTGGAGTTGCTCCATAAACGCTATTAAAACCTTTATTCAGGAGCAGGACTCAAGATCAGAAAGTCCAAACTATTAAACTTTAATATAGTTCATTGAGGGTGTCACAAGCCCCGTCATTGTCGCGGTCTAAGTCGTGGATGTCGCCAGCTCCAATAGAAAGGCAATAGTTGTAAACTTGATTGGCTTCGTACCAGCTGGAAAAGTCACCGCAGTTGTAAGCATTGTAGGAACAAATATAGCTCGGAGCTTCGGGCTCAGGTTCTGCTTCAACCACAGGGGACACATAGACTGGCTCGTCAACAACGGGTTTTGACTCTACGTAACTAGAGTAGCTTTCAATTTCGGGGGTGCTTTCTTCAACGGTTGTGGTCTCCTCAGTAGTCACAGAAGTCTCAGCGAGGGGTTTTATTAAATCACGAGCTTCTTCAGCAATCGGTTCTGTACTTTCTTCAACAAGCACTTCCTGACTGGAGAAAGAAGGAGGGGGATCAAGAGTAACTCCTGCTCCGATAAAACTTCCAACGAACAAAGCTCCAGACGCTTTAGCGATGGCTAAACGAGAGGGAGTTTGCCAAACACTTTCGTGAATAAGGCAGGATTAACCATTCCAATAGCGAAGAGGAAAGGAGCGCAAAGGAAGACGAGAAGGAATAGATTTCCCATGACATGAGATTAGCACCCTAAGGCTAGTCAAGAAAACAAAAATAAAGGGATAAGGGAAAAAGATGGTAGACGACATAAGATACAAAACCAAATAATCCTACCATCTGAAAGAGAACGGAACTATATTTGGAGCCACACTATAGAACCTTTTCACTATAGTCATTCGCCCATCTTGGGACGGTCTCGGTGAAATTTGTACTTAGCGGCGAGTTCATCTCTGTGTTTTCGTCTGGGAGATTCCATGGTGATTGGGGTTAGGTCTATATTAAGCTATTACCTTATCTAGTTTTAGGGGATCACCTCACTGCTCAGGAAACTGATTCCAAGTGATTTCAAATAGATTCGCAAACATTTGATGAAAATAAGGATTTTTGATGCAGATGCAGATGGTTTCCTCTTTTGTCTCAAAAAGGGTGACTTTTCCATCGTAGATGAGACATGTTGACTCAAAAAAACGGTCTTTGGGCAGGAATCGGATTTCTCGGAAAAGTTTTGAGTCTTTCCGCTTCATTTTTTTAGTTTCTTCTGTTTCTTGAACCAAGAGTCGGGCAAATATTTTATTTTTTATTCTTTCCTTAGTCCACTCGGTTTCACGCTTAGGGTCGATGCCTTTTAACAAGCCATCTAGATTCGTCCAAGCACTGACCATCGCAGGTTTCGTTTCCAAAATATCTTCGTACATTCTTCTGTAGCCTTCCGCTCCCTCGTAATAAGCAATATCAATCGAAGCCGGAGGTGTTTTAATCGAAGTGTTAATCATGTCGATTAAATGTTTGGCGGCATCAAATTTTTCTTGTTCTTGAATCAGGATTTTATTTGGATCATCAATAGCGAAGTATTTTAATGGGCCTTTTTTGAAGCTATAAACCAAATTTCTAGCTTCAAGTCTATCTAAAGCGGCATAGGCAGTGGGGCGTTTGAGTCCACTCAGCCTCGATAAAGTCGAAGGGAGAGCGGTCCCCAAATTCAGCAAAACCAAATAAACAGCTGCTTCTGTTTTTGAGAAACCAAGTTTATAAAGCTCTTCTCTCATGAGTTTAATTTATCAGCTTTATTGGGGATGCTCACCCTCAAAAGCTTGACTTGTGCTTATTATTATGTCACAATAATAAGATTTCACCAACAAAATACACCCTATGGATGCCTTCAAAAGCCTTTCTCAAAAGACCAAAGTGATGATTGTTTCGAGCGCGATGTTTTTGCTCACCCTGTCTATAGGAGTTTTAGTCTTTGGGAGTGAAGCCTTAACCAGTGAAAATTCTTTGATTCATAGCTTGAAGGGTAGCGTCCAGGCAGATATGCTCTACAGCACGCCAACCGAAGCGCATCATTGATTTATTCAAACAAGATCGTCGATCCCGTATTTTTGATTGATTCTTTGAAGCCGGCAAAGGTATGATTTTTTCGTCCTTTCGCCCTCATTATGTCTGAAAAATCTGCTCGTGAACGTGAACAAAAATGGCAATCCAAATGGAAAGAGTGGGCGCTTTATAAGCCCAATTTGGATCATCCAACGAAGCCCAAATACTACAATGTAACCATGTTCCCTTATCCTAGTGGGGATAAGCTGCACATTGGACATTGGTACAACTATGCCCCCGTAGACACATGGGGTCGTTTTATGCGCATGAAGGGCCACGAAGTATTTCAGCCCATGGGTTTTGATGCTTTTGGACTTCCGGCAGAAAACTATGCGATTAAAACAGGGATTCATCCCGCAGAAACCACTCGCAAAAACATCGATCAGATGAAGACTCAAATTGCGGCGATTGGAGGGATGTTTGATTTAGATCTGAATCTCGAAACCGCGGCTCCGGACTATTACAAATGGACTCAATGGATCTTTCTTAAACTCTATGAAAAAGGGTTGGCGTATCGTAAAGAGGCTCCCGTGAATTGGTGCCCCAGTTGTATGACGGTCTTGGCTAATGAGCAGGTGGACGATGGTAAGTGTGAACGATGTAAAACGCAGGTGGTTCAGAAGAATCTACGGCAGTGGTTTTTTGCGATTACAAAATATGTGGATCAATTACTGGATTATGAGGGGTTAGAATGGCCCGAAAAAACGGTGCTCATGCAAAAGCATTGGATAGGAAGGAGCGTGGGAAATGAAGTGGATTTTCGAATTCAAGGAGAAGAAGGAAAGACCATCCGTATTTTCACCACTCGCTTCGATACCATTTATGGAGCCAATTTCGTGGCTATTGCGCCGGAACATCCTAAGCTCATGGATTATCTCACGGAGGAGCAGCGCGCAAAAGGAGAAGCTTACGTGGAGGAGACTCGCAAAAAATCGGAACTGGATCGTCAAATAGGGGATCGGGAAAAAACCGGCATCTTCACAGGATCTTATGCCATCAACCCCATGAATGGCAGCGCAATGCCCATTTACGTCGCTGATTTCGTTTTGATGTATGGAACAGGTGCGGTCATGGGAACTCCCGCCCATGATGAACGGGATTTTCAATTCGCAAAAGCGATGGGTTTGCCCGCTCCTCAAGTGATTGTGGCTGAAAAAGGGGCTCCTTATGAAGAAGATATAAAAGAGTGGAAAAATTCCCTTTCTGAACATGGATTTTTAGTGAACAGCGGCCCTTACACAGACATGAAAAGCGAAGAGGCTTTGAAGCTCATGACTGAGCAAATGGAGCGTGAAGCTTGGGGCAAAAAAGTCGTCCAAATCCGTTTGCGGGATTGGTTGATCTCTCGTCAGCGATATTGGGGCGCTCCCATCCCCATCATCAATTGTGAGGAATGTGGAGAAGTTCCTGTTCCTGAAAAAGATTTGCCCGTGGTGCATCCTCATGTGGAAGATTACGTCCCTAAAGGAACCTCACCTCTTGCCTCTGCGCTGGATTTCGTGAACACTCCTTGTCCCAAATGTGGAAAACCCGCAAAACGAGAAGTAGACACGATGGACACCTTCGTGTGCAGCAGTTGGTACTTCCTTCGCTATCCGGATGCTCAAAACAGCCAGGAAGCTTGGAGTAAAGCCCGCGTGAACACCTGGCTCCCGGTAGACATGTATATTGGAGGGCCTGAGCACGCCTGCATGCATCTTCTTTATGCTCGATTCATTCATCGAGTGATGCACGACCTAGGCTATGTGGACGCGAAAGAACCTTTTAAGCGTTTGGTGCATCAGGGAATGATCACCAAAGATGGAGCCAAGATGAGCAAATCCAAAGGCAACGTGGTGAGTCCGGACGAATTTGTGGAAAAATATGGAAGCGATGTCTTCCGAATGTATTTGATGTTTATGGGGCCCTTTAGTGAAGGGGGAGATTGGAATGATCGTGGCATTACGGGAGTCGCCCGTTTTGTGGATCGTTTTGCTCGGGCCATGTCCGTGGAAGGGAGCGGAGAGAGCATGGATAAGCCTGTTCATCAAGCGGTGGCTCGTGCCAGCCAATCGATGGAAAACATGAATTTTAACACCGCCATTGCGGCACTTATGGAGCTCACCAATGAGGTGGTTAAAACCCCTCTGAATAAGGGCCAAAAAGAAATGGTGCTCAAAGTGCTGGCTCCCCTTGCCCCTCATCTTGCGGAAGAAATATGGGAAGAGCTCGGTCATGATCATAGCATTTTTAATGAATCATGGCCTGTGCCTAAAGCGGAGTTTCTTGTGAACGACACCCTCACCTATGGTATTCAGGTGAATGGAAAGCTTCGTGGCACGGTTGAACTTCCCGCTTCATGCGGTAAAGACGACGCGCTCGCTGCCGCTCGCGCCAATCCTAATGTATCGAAATACCTGAGCGCCGGAATCAAGAAAGAAATCTTCGTTCCAGGAAAGATCATTGGTTTTGTGGTCTAGCGGACTTCCAAATGAGGGCCGTTAAGTTCCATGCGAAAGCGAGTGGAATAGCTGCCACTGTCATCTTCAAGCACGGTGGAGAGTTCGATGGTGTTTCCTGCACAGTTCGCGCTTCCGAAACAAAGATCTCCCGAAGGCGGGAAATAATAAACCTCCCATTCGTCGCTGATTTCAATGTCTTCATCAAAATCATAGACTTCAATCACTTGCTCTAGATTCTCACTGTAGGCAATCAGTTCAATCCCGTAATTGTTCAGCGCCAGAAGATAATATTCTGTCGGCTCCGTGCCTTCAATCAGCACCGTGGAAAGCGACCTGGATCGAGCCTCTTGGAAGATTCGTACGATGTTATTCACATGCGTGTCGTAGCGCACTTTCAAATTCAATTGTTGGTAGCTCAAAACCAATGCGGTCGTAATGATCGCAATGATCACCAAAACAATCATGAGTTCAATGAGAGTAAAAGCGGGTCTTTTTTGGGCCAATCCTGGTGTTTCCATGGGAAAGGGAATGGACGAAGAAGTACGGAAGAATGCCTAATCACTCTAGCAGAGTTGCACCATCAACAAAATGGAATTAGGATGAAGGCATGTCCCACGCCACCCCTCCTCGCCGCTTTCGGTCTCGCGCGGCAGAGTCCATGATCGAGACGTTGATTGCTATTACGGTTTTGGTTTTATCGACCACGGCAGCTCTTTCGATGCTTCGTACCGCCCTCAAAGGGAATCAAATCATTGGGGAAAAATTGGTGGCTATTCAGTTGGCCATGGAAGGCTTGGATGCCATTAAAAATATCCGCGACACCAACTATCTGCTTTTTCCTAGCGACACCGATAATTGTTGGAATCGGCTCAACGCCAAAAAACTTTCAGATTGCACCAGCCCCTCTACGCCCGCCAATACTATTTATGACGGACAAACCTACTATCTCACGCGGAATTTGATTGATGCCCCTCTGTTCAAATGGTCCATGAGTTTGGCCTCCGGGCCAAGGCCGGGGGGAATGAATTTCTTCTCCATCGACACCACAACGACCATGGATTCCGCCACCGAAAATGCCACTCTTTACGCGGATTGGCGCAGCGCATCAAATGCTGATTTTACCAGTTTATTCCCCACCTCTTTTGTACGTACCGTGACCATTGATTACGATCCTTTAGACAGCAACGGTGTGGATCAATGCCCTACGGATGAGTGTTTTTCTGCAGACGTAAAGGTGGAATGGCGGATCAACGGCTTGATTCAGTCCGTTACTTTAACCCGTATTTTCTCCAATGTTTTTTAGAAATCTCAAAAAGAAGCGGGCATTCACTCTGGTTGAGCTCCTCATTACGCTCACTATTTTTTCGATTGTTGCGATTATTTCGATGACGGTGCTCATCAATGGGCTGCGTTCGGCCAAAAAAATCCAAGCTCAAGTCTTTTTATACAGTGAAGCGCAAGCCATCATGGACATGATCGCCCGAGAGATTGAACAGAGCACGGTGGACTATGAAGCGTACTACGCAAATCATTCAGCCAGTTATCACCAAGCTTTTTTTCTATCCAGTCTTTCCACAATGTGACGAGTGGAACGGCTGTATCAGGGAGCGTTTCACCTGTGAGGGTGGACCGAACAAGAGCGTGC
>CAZHKJ010000001.1:36848-38501 GCA_964533115.1 uncultured Candidatus Peribacteria bacterium
AGCGTACTACGCACGCAATGTTCAAGGGGAAAGCGGCTGGGATACAGAGAATTATGGAGATTATGCGAAAAGTTTTTTTTCACCCGGAACGGGAGGATGGGATGAAAGCCCTTACGTCGGTATGGCCGCTTGGTATGGGGTCACCTGTCCATCTGATCCGACGATGGCTTATCCGGAGGATTGCCCCGACGAGGTCCCGGCCTATGATGATCTTGATATAGAAGTGGGGACGCATCCTTTCACCAATATTGATGACTTCACCGGATTTTCCAGTGATGATCCCGAAACCATGAACGCTTTTTGTGAGGGTCCTAGCCGTTACGGAGATGCGGATTGCGCAGACTTTGGACATGCGTTTACCGATGAATTGATTTTGATCAATGCGAATGGAGACCACCGGGTGATTTATTATTTGGATTATGCTAAAGATTCCAGTACCGAATATGCTTTGTATCGCTTGGCTTTGGATGGAACGGACTCGGATGGAAATGGAGTGGTGGACACGTGGCTCTGTGCCAGCAGTTATGAGTGTGCGGGAGATGTGCCTCGAGATAGAGATTTTATTGAAATATCTCCTGAATCTTTGAATATTTCTCATTTCGATGTGCTCATTGCACCCTACGAAGATCCCTACAGAGCCTTTGGCGAGGCGGACGTGCAAGTGCAACCACAAGTCACTTTGAGCCTACGCTTCACACTCAGCACCGATTACAGTTGGGGCTTATTGGGTAGCACGCCTGCCATTACCTTACAACGTACGGTTTCAACGGGTGTTTACGGAAAAGTCATCTCTCATGAATAAGCTCATTAAAAATCTCATTTTCCACAATCTTTAAAAATATTTTCATGCAAAAAACTCGTCCCGCCTACTCTCTTATGTTTGCATTGATCCTCATGACCGTGATTTTAGTGGTGGCCGGGGCGGCGATTCAAAATACAAGCAGTAAAGTGGCGCTGTATGCCGAAATGGAGGGTAGTTCTCAGGCTTACTTGGCGGCACAATCTTCGGCAGAAATGGGCGTGGATGCCATTCAAGACGCCAATAAAGACGGGACCAATGATTATAGTCCCGGTTATGAAGTTCAAGACGGGGAGGTCTTTTGTGAGGATGCGGAGGGAGATGGGGATTGCAATTCCTGGGGTGATTTTATTGTTTTGGCTGAGCAAAAAGCCTACGGAGGTCTTTATTACACCCCTATTTTTGGAACAGGAACGGCGGGCAATAGCGAAAACTGCTCTGTTTTGGACTATATCGACTTGGAAGATGGAGACACTAAATCCGACGTGACCATTGACTTGAATGACCCCTGCCACTGGAACAAACTGCTTTATGGCGACAGCGTGACGATCCCCCTTTTTGACACAGATGATGCGACAGGTGAGATTTTAACCCCAGCTGAGCTCGCAGGCTTTACCGGCTGGAATTTAAAAATCCGCACCCCCTGCAGCGATGGCACCATGGACAGCGACTGCGAAAGGTATGAGTTGGATGATGGGGTGGACATTCCAGGAGAGGGTCAGACCATTGTCTTTTGGCAATTGATAGCAAAAGACACTGACGGAAATCTTTTTAGTTTAATCCCGAATGATCAAGTAGACTATGATGGCTTTTCTAGAACGTATAATCGTTTAGCGGCAGGTGCTAACAATACA
>CAZHKJ010000001.1:38511-48373 GCA_964533115.1 uncultured Candidatus Peribacteria bacterium
GGTATTGGAGGTCAGTTCCACTTCACGACTTTCAAAGCTTTTTAATTATTGTATAGGGGATACAGATGAGGATGGTAGCATCGACACTATTTTCGCTGAACTCAATCTGCAGATGGACATAGTCAATCTCCTGGTAGACATGGATGACAAGACTATTCCTTATTTAGAATGGCAATTGGAGATCAATTCATCAGAGCCGATAGCTGACGCCAAAAGTATAGTGATAGGAGAGGGGTATTCTCAAACGATACGCAATACCTTTTATTTTCCCTATGTACTTCGTCGTCAAACGGTAGGAGAAAATGCAAATGTCTACACTCTCTCTAATTAAAAAGAATCTCTACGAGCCTTTGGAGGTTTAAAATTGACTTTTGATGCTAATCCAGTATTATTAGCATGTCCTTCCGATAAAGTTGCATTTTATATGAAAAATTTAAATATCTCTGGTCTAGCCACAGGCTTAGCTTTAGCGTTAGGTGCTGGAGCAAGCTTAAGCGAGCCAACTGAGCAATTCAGAGCTGCTATAGCTGAAACAGTAGAAAATGCTGTACTAGGGGGAAAAGCGCATGCAGATCCTGGAGTTTGGGAGACAGGCCAAAATATAGATGAGGCATTAGGTACAGAGTACAATCAACAAGGGCCAGTTCTTGCATTTGCGGGGGTGCCCGGCGGGATGAGCTATATTACTTCTTACGAAGCAGGAGAATACGTTGTTCTCAAGACTACTAATGGCATTGATTTTGAAAACGTCACGAACAGTATTCTCGCCTTACATAAGGACATTGGAGATCGAATATTTATTACAGGATATGCCCCTGATCAGGATTCAGCGGTGCTTTATAGCTCTGGAGATTCTTATGTGATAAAGAATTTTTCTGCAGGGATAGAAAATTGGGTTTTAGTAAAAACAGAAGAACGCTCAGGAGGATATGGGTCTATCGAACCTAAAACTGGGGATGTAATTATTACCAAAGGTTTTAATGGAGGTGATGATGACGGGATTTATAACCTGACCACTGGAGAGACGCTATATAACGCTCCTGGGCATCAAATTGATGGTTTCTTTGATAGAGAAAAGGGGCTAATTTTTTACGCAGATATAGCTGCTGGATGTGTTACAACGGTTAGAGATTATTACACAGGAGAAGAGTTTGCTATAGGAGGACTGAACTCACGTCCCACGCAACTTTCTAAAGGAGATTCAGAGGTATCAATAAGTGGTAAAGATGAGCTTATATTTTCGAATGGAGAATTCGAAATCATGGTCACTTCCGAAGTCGAACCTACCAAAATACCCGTCGACACCGACGGAGACGGGGTGCCCGATAGTGAGGATGCCTGCCCCGATGACCCAAGTGACCAATGTGGTGAGGAGGAAATCCCTACTGCAGAAGAGGGTAAAGAATACCAGGAAGGCCAAGTATTCAAGGCTCCCGAAACAGGTGCTCTTGTCACAGTAGTGACTGGTACGGTCATCATAGTGGGTGAGGTCATCGTACTGACTGCGCCCGGTACTAGTGTTGATTTTGAGGCTGGAGGAGTCGCGCTTTCTACTCCTTCCAATGGAGTCTCTTCCGTTTCAACTCAGGCCCGTGGAGGACTAACCCTTGGTGTCGATGCAGCGGCAGTTGCAGATGCTCCACCCCCTCCAAGCAGCATGGAATGTGAAGCCCCTGCATGTAATGTAAAAAACCTTGATGAAGCGACTTTTCTGAAAATAGAAGCCGGTTCAGCCACCTATACCCTTGCAAATGGGCATACGGATACATTCCAAGGCCCTGGAGAGATTGCTTTAGCTTACATTGAGCCGGATAATACTCCTACTGGACAAGATTCAAGCACACCAGAAGCAGAAAAGCCTGACCCTCAAGATCCTGATGGATTGGGTTGCGAAAGCTCCGGAAGATTCGGAAAATACAGTCCTATCGAACCAGTAATACTTGTCGGTTTTGCCGCTGCTATTGCTATGGCGAGAAGAAAAGAAGAAGAAAACAACAAGCAATAATCCAAAACAAGAAAGCCCTGCCCAATAAGCTTCGCTTGAGCTCGGAGTATCTTTAAAAAAAGGCTTTTTTCTGCTATAATGAGCAGATCAAATGAAACAAAAACAAAACCTTTTAGCGGCGCTAGTGATTTGGATGGCTAGTTTAGGCCTCAGCGTCCTTCTATTTTGGGGTGGAGTCTTTGAAAATCAACAAAAAAAACTCAGTACCTATTTGTATCAGGAGAGAGCCCTAAGCGATGAGATTGTGATTGTAGGCCTGGATGAGAAAACCCGTGCCGATTTGGGCAGCGTGAACACCTCTCATTACGCAGAAGCGATCAAACAGATTCAAGCGGCGGATCCGAGCTTAGTCTTTTTTGATATTCTTTTTTCGAGTCCATCCAGTGGAATTCGAGAAGCCGATCTCTATTCCATAGCCGAAGAAAAACCAAATATTTTAGATTTTTCGGCCGAAGTCTTGTCTTTTTTAGCCGATCCTCACCCGTATGATCTCGAATTTGCAGAGGCGGTATCCGAATATACCAATATTTTTTTCATCAAACACCCCATCGACGATTTAGGGTGGAATGGGCAGTATTTTGAAATTGGGGCCGAGTCCAAGCCTCTAGACCTTTTTACACAAAATGCTCATACAGGATTTGCAAGCGTGGGACAGCATGAAGGAGCAGAACAAAGTGGGATGATTTTTGCCATTCCCGTACTCTATGAGTTCAATGGATCGGTTGAAGAGCATATTGATGTTCAGTCCGCTCAGTTCCATGAAAACAAAATTTTCGAAATTCCTCAGGAAAACGGGCAAATGCTGATTAATTTTGCTCAGAAACCAAACGGATATCCCCAGCTCTCTTTTTCCGATGCTCATAATGGGAATTTTGATCCGGATTTTTTGAAAGGCAAGATTGTTCTCATTGGGACCACCGCCACGATTTATCAAGATTGGCACTACACCCCCATGTCTTCGCACACGCCTATGGCGGGGATTGAGATCCATGCCAACGCCATACAAACCCTTTTAGATGAGGCTTTTTTAGTGCATCAAAACTTAGGAGATTTTCTAGCGACTTGTGGGCTGTTCTTTTTGCTCTCGGTCTTTATTTTTATGCGAGGACCTATTTTGTGGAGTGGAGCTCTTTTAATTTTAGAGTTCCTCATCTTCCCGTTTTACGCTCAATGGCGTTTTGATCATGGGGTGATTGTGAATTTAATCTGGCCGTTGGTGGGGCTGCTTATGATGTATTTTTCCGTTCTGCTGTATAGAAACTTCACGGAATTTAATGAAAAACGTAAACTCAAAGAAGCCTTCGGGCGCTACGTTTCTCCGGAGCTAGTCGATCAAATTGGAGAACATCCGGAGCTGCTTCAATTGGGAGGAGAAAGGCGCAGCATCACCGCTTTATTTTTAGACATTGAGAATTTTACGAACCTCAGCGAATCCTTGAGTCCGCAAGAGACGGTAAAGTTGATCAATACTTATTTTGACGCCCTTTCTAAAGTGATTATGGCCCAAGGGGGCACGGTGGATAAATATGAAGGCGATGCGATTATGGCTTTGTTCGGCGCGCCCATTTCCATGGTGGATCATGCAATAAAAGGATGCCAAACAGCCCTTTTGATCCGTGAAAAAATGGCCGAACTCAATGCAAGCTCCTCTTACTCTTTGAACATTCGTATAGGACTTTCTAGCGGAGACGCCATTGTAGGAAACATGGGAAGCGAAAATCGTTTTGATTACACGGCGATGGGAGACACCGTAAATACGGCTTCTCGCTTGGAAGGGGCGAATAAATTTTATGGCACTCGAATTTTAGTGAGTGAAGAAAGCTATCAAAGGGCAAAAGAAAAGATTTTTATGCGTCGAGTGGACACGGTGCAACTCAAAGGAAAAGACCAAGCCTTGAATATTTATGAAGTTTTGGGCCCCATTGAAGGAGCCAGCGAAGAAGGAAAAGCGCTGATTGCAGAATGGGATAAAGCCTTGAGTGCTTACCAAAAGGGAGCTTGGGACGAGGCGACGGCCGGCATTCAAATCGTCATGGCGAAGCTAGCGAATGATGGGCCTTGCAATACGCTCTTAAGTCGCATCACTCAGCTGAAAAACAATCCCATCCCTAACTGGAAGGGCGTCTGGAAATTTGATGAAAAATAAAGGACTTTTCTAGGCGAAATTTTGAGGCGCCACAAGAATCACCATTTCTCCTTTTGGGGCTTTTTGCTTGAATTGCTGAGCGAGTTCACCCAGGGTTCCGCGATGAAATTCTTCATGCATTTTAGTGAGCTCACGAGCCAGCACCACACGCCGACTTTCACCTAAAATCGGTAGCATTTGCTCTAAAGTTTTTTGAATGCGGTGGGGCGATTCGTATAAAACACTGGTTCGGGATTCATCTCGGATCTGCTCAAAAAGAGTTTGGCGGCCTTTTTTAGCGGGAATAAATCCAAAGTAAACAAATTCATTCATGGGGAGTCCACTGCCCATTAAAGCCGTTAAAAAAGCGGCTGGGCCAGGGATGGGAATCACTTCTACTCCGGCCGCAAGGGAAGCTTGAATCAGCGCCCAAGCAGGGTCGGAGATACCGGGAGTGCCTGCATCTGTTATTAGGGCAATATGCTGTCCTTTGGCCATTTCTGCAGCCAGAGCACGGGCTTTAGCATCCGAGCTATGACTATGGAAGCTAGTGCTTGGCGTTTGAATTCCATGATGTTTGAGTAAAATCCCAGAATGGCGAGTGTCTTCACACGCAATGAGGTCCACTTCTTTGAGCGTGCGAATGGCCCGGAGCGTGATGTCTTCCAGATTTCCGATGGGAGTAGAAACAAGATAGAGAGCCATGAAAAGGGGTTAAGCGTTGGGTTGTTTCCAAGGGTCTTGAGACAAAGTGATTTTAGGGCCCTTTAAGTAAAAAGCTTCTACCCATGAATTTTCTTTTAAAAGGCTAAGGCCGTCCAGCCCAATCGTTAGAAAAGATTCACCGAATGTTTGTAGCTCGTGTGCCTCCAAGGGTCGCCATTTTTTTTCAAACATAATGGAGTGCAATTCAGCGCTCAAAGTTTCATTGAGTTCATAGGCTATTCTTTGAGAAGGCTTGTGGGGATGCTCAGCCAATAGATCAGAAAGTCGGCCCATTTTGATTTGCCCCGTGCCCCATTGTGCCGGATCGGCTTGATAAATGCCTGCATCCAATCCACCCGCCGGTAAAATAACGAATAAAGGCTCTTTAGTGGCGGCTTTGCGCTCGATTAATTGAAAAGTATTCAGCTCGTATAAAGAGACTTTGAAGCCTTCGGCCAAGGCATTGGCAAAAGCAACTCCCGAACGGACCGAACTAAAAGACCCGGGCCCTTGAACCACCACTATTTTTTGCAGCTCTTTTTTAGAAAGACCGGTCTCCTCTAAAAGCTCTACCAAATGAGGCAATAAAGTTTCTACCGCATTGCGCTCTCCCACCCATCGATGTTCCCCTAAAAGCGCAAAGCCCGAAGGGCCTTCTTCCAGCAAAGCCAACTCATAAGTGGCTTGGGCCGTGTTGATAGCTAAAAGGTAGGAACTCATTTCAAAGAGGTGATCGCAACCCCAGTGTAGTAGTACTTGATGATCTCTTCAAATGTTTTACCCGCTTCCGCCATTCCGGTAGCGCCACAGCCCGACAACCCTACTCCGTGGCCTTTAAAGGTCCCATCCGTTTTGGTGCAGTAAGGATCTTTCACCGAAAGCAGCCAGGGGGTGTCGGTCCAACCCCACACACTTTTTGCACTCTTGGTCGCCTTGCCGTCCGATTGGCTGAAGTAAGGAGTGATGATCAAGTCGCCCTTATACGTCACCACCATGCCTTTTGTTTCATCAACCGCGTTGGCCACATTTTGAGAGCGCAATTCAAAACCATAGCCTAAATATTTTTGGCTACTGTCAGGATCGTCCTCCAAATCGTAGGGCATTCCTGCAAATTTTTCCGCTTCCGTCGTATAATAAGTGGCATAGCTTCGTGCCAAAACAAGGATGGTTTTTACTTTTTCGATGGGATCGCCATTGGACACTTCTCCAATCCCTTTCAAGTAATCTTCAATAGGAAGCTCATTGATGAGCACGGTTTCATCATTCACCTCACGCACTTCAATCGTGCCTCTGAACAGATTGTCATTGAGGCTGGTGTTCCATGCGGGAATTTGTTCCATGGTCGTGATCTCCATGATGCCGTCTAGCTCTGGCACAAAGCGCACAGGACCTTTTACCGTCCATTTATTCGTACCATAAGTCACCGTAAAAGAGTCCTCATTCGGCGTCACTTTTACACGAGCGTTGCCTTTAAAGTTTTTAAGGAATAGCTCTCCATCATAAAGGGCAAAACTGGTTTTTGAAGTGAAGATGGGCGTGCCGATTTCATTATCGGGAGTGAGCTTCACTCGAATAGGATCTTTATAGACCGTTTCGGTAAAATCAGCTTCTTCTTCCACGACAATCTTCATGGTATAGCCTTTGCTGGTGAGTCCATTGGAGCCTAAGTTGGCTTGAATGACTAAGTTATATGTACCGGGCTTTTCGGGAGCCGTGACCTTAAAAGAAACTTTGGTGGAAATATCCTGTTTGATGCTTTTGAGACTGATCAACGGCGTGCCAACCGTCATTCCTTTAGGGCTTGTAAAACTCACATTAAAAGGATTGGTTCCTGTCGTAGACCAGGTCTTGGCACTGTTGTTTTTGACTTGAATCCACATCATACGGGTCTCACCGGGATCAAAAGCAAAATCCGTGAGATTCGTGCTGATAATGGCTTCTTCCTTGCTATCTGAAACTTTGACTTTGATTTGTCCGGATCCATTCACCAGCGTCCCCTCCATAGTGGGTTGGAAGTAAAGAGTGTAGGAACCTCCTTTACTGGGCGCTTTGATGGGGAAGCTAAAAGTTCCTTCTTCACCCGGCTTCACTTCCGCTTCTTTTAAGGTAGCCAGCGTCGTCTTGCTGCTCAAACTGGAAGAGCCGACTTTCACAAGGGTGACCTTGCCGGATCCGGTATTTTTCCAAGTCAATTCACTGGTGTTTTTAAGCGTGACAGTCACCTCAGCTGCATCGCCAGGCACTAAACTGCTTGGGGCGGTATTTTTGACGACTTTAAAGTCAAGGGTTGGGAGCTCTACATAAAATCCTAAATCCATGAGATGAGTGGTCTTCTCTTTTCCATTAAAGACGGGGGTCATTTCAAAAGACGCCAGCCCTGCCGTAGTCTTCGCCTCAACCGTAAAAGTAAAGGTAGCCACTCCCCCTGGTTTCACCGACGTTTCCTTCATGACCGCACTACGCTTTTGGCTGTCTTTAGGAATGCTGATGAGGGAGTCTGCTTTATTATTGGCATTCACGGTCAAAAAAGTATTTTGATCCCAAGTTTTTGTGCCTTTATTTTTAATTTTGATGGTCACCGTGGTGGACTCGTTGGGCAGTAAAGTCAGCAAAGCACGGTCCGTGTATTCCTCATAAGCGTATTCTTTATTGTTGCTTTTTTGACGATTTCCATCCAGCGCTAAGCCCACCATACTACGAATTTCATCCAAATAATCATAGGCATAGTCTCCAGGGCAGGCGGTACTGCTTACGTCTCTGTGGCCTAAAATATTATCAATCATTTCTCCACGGAATTCACTTTGACCATCCGGGTCAATATCGTGCAATTTCGCTTTTTGGTAGATCAAGCCTTCCAAGCTCTGCATGAGTTCACCGGGAATGGGATTTTTTTCATAATTCCCAAGAATAGCAATACCTACCGAGCCTGTATTGTAACCTTGAGCGTGTCCTGCCACGACGCCATCCCCACCTGCCCGTCCTTCATAGACGGTGCCATCAGAGGCCACAATGTAATTGTAGCCAATATCTCCCCAGCCTCGCGTGACGGCATGATAGTAGTATATGGCACGAATAGACGCATCTGGATCATCAAGATTTTCGGTGGTGGCGGTATGGTGGATGATGATTTTCTGCACATCAGCGGGATATTCTAAGGGCCAAAGTAGAGGATTGCCTCCTTCAGAATCTATACTTTTGACGATTTGCATGTCGGGGTATTCAGCCACGGTATCTTCATCCAATTCAGACTCAAAAGACGTATTTTTTTTGGAAGCAAAACGTAAATCTTCATTCGCTCCCCATTCCTCACGGCTCACGATGCTCGGATCGGTGTCAAAAATCAGTTTGGTGAATTGGGTGAGTTTAGAGCTTTCGCCTCCTTGAACATAGTCAAAAGAGATATTGGATAACTTGGGGGTGAGCGCCGTGCTTTCGGTGGAAAGAGTGGCTCTATATTGGAAAGCATCGCTTTGTTCGGTGATCACGTAGCTCCAGAGGTCTTCATCATAACCCTCTTCGAGGATCTCGCCTGTGTGAGTGGGAGCATCTTCATCTACATGGATTTCTTGCCAATCACTCCACTGCCCTTCGAGATTTTGGAAACGTATTTCGAGGTGAGCCTCTGTGCCACTGGGTAAATTTTGCTGCCAGTTGAGTCCCAAAAGTTCAAAAGGGTGATCCGACTCATAAATTTCCGATAAAAAGACCCCGCTTTCTTCATAGTGAGGCCCCAGCTCCATAAGAGAGGCGGAAGGAGCTTGGCTGAGCACGTAAAAATCTTCTGTTTTCAGATGAGTGGATCGAGTGGAGGTCCCCGTTCCAAGAAAGGCAAAGAAAGGTAGCAAAAGGAGAGCGAACCAAAGTTTACGGAGAGCCATACGATGAATCTTTTTTAGTCCAAATATTATAACAGTTTTTGTCTCTTTTCTCAAGGCTTCGCTCAATGCTAGAATCAATGTACTTATCCTATTTAAAAACCCGTTTATGGCGCAAATCGTTACCGACCAAAATTTTTCTGAGCTTGTTTTGCAGTCCGAACTCCCCGTGATGGTGGATTTTTTCGCAGAATGGTGCGGACCTTGCAAAATGATCGCTCCCATTGTGGAAGAGCTGGCGACCGAATATGACGGGAAAGTGAGGATCGTGAAAATCAATGTAGACGAAAGCATGGAAAGTGCTCAAACTTATGGAATCATGAGCATTCCTACGCTTGTCTTCTTCAAGGGAGGGAAAGAGGTTGACCGCTTTACAGGGGGAGTTTCAAAAGAAATGTTTGAAGAAAAGCTAAACGCGCTCCTTTAAGGCCAAAGCAGCACAGATCTAAAATAGTTTTGGATTTCCGGAAGGCATGTGGATTACCCCACGTGCCTTCTTTGCTTGCCTCAAAGCTTCGGCTTGGGCACGAGCATCGCAATCTTCATTTTGAGGATGACCGTTATGACCTCTAACCCATTTCCACTCGATTTGTTTCCCCTGAAGAATCGGATCGAGTTGCGCCCATAAATCGAGGTTTTTCTTCCGCTTCCAGTGTTTAGTGATGGTGTTTAGAACCCAAGAGGAATCACTGGTTACGGTAAACTGGCGCTGGGGATGACTAGAGGGCGGGTAGAGTTTGTCGGCTTCTTTTAGACCCTCAATGACGGCCAAAAGCTCCATGCGATTATTGGTGGTGTAGCTTTCACCGTCTTGATTTCGATGCAGTTCCGGAGGCTTAGCTGAGGTCTTATGATCTACTTCCATTCGATAAGCCCAAGCTCCAGGGCCGGGATTCCCCAAGCAACTCCCGTCAGTGTAAAGATGAATATGCACGCAGCACAGTATAGATTAAAATCCTGCGGTCGCCAGCTTTTATAGCTTTAATTTTTCACTTTCCTTGAAAATCGCTTGAAAAAAAGCCATTTCCTGCCTAGAATCTCATCGGCCTAGAGTGCAGACATTGCACTGGATCCATGCGGGTGTCGTATAATGGCTATTACCACAGCCTTCCAAGCTGTTGATAGGGGTTCGATTCCCCTCACCCGCTCCAG
>CAZHKJ010000002.1:0-756 GCA_964533115.1 uncultured Candidatus Peribacteria bacterium
TTCTCGTACTATTCATCAGGCGTAGTAGCCTAGAAATTTAAACACATCAGAAGGCTATTTTATTAGCCACTTTAGGTATTCATCTTGATTAAAAAGATTCTTTTAAATATAATTTTCGGGTTGAAACTCGATATAATTATCCCTCTATCTTATGGGAAAGATCATTTTTTCGATCGGTAGTTCAATTATTATCCTCTTCGCTACGTACTTGTATACTGACAGTGCCTTTGAAATAGTGAAAGGCTGTAGATATTCCAGTGAGAACTCTCAAGGCTGGAGCCCGCGTGTACCAGATTGCACTGACATTCATGCATTTGATTTTGAAACGACAGGAATCACCTGGCTTCTTTCGTTCGTGGCCGTCACTGGCCTACTCTTATTTATCTGGCGGAAGAAAGGCTAATAAATCTTAAGCATGGATAAGCCCATCTGATAAATTCTTTCTGTCCCATTTCTCGCGGAACGTATTATTTCTTGTGCTTAGAAGATATTTTCCTGATCGTTTTTTCAAAGTCTGATTCAATTTTTTGAGTTTTATTGAACTCTTCATATTCAGACAGAGCTTTTTTCTCGGCTTGCGTCATACTGATACGCCCTTTTCCATCTAAAATCTTATATTCGTTAAAGTTCAAAAACTTATCCACCGCCTCCGCAAATTCCGCCATGGTGAAACTCTGGCGATTCTCTATCAGATTTTCGATGTAATCAAAGAAACCTGAAATAGTGCGTTCCAGTTTCTTAATCTCTTTTTCCTGC
>CAZHKJ010000002.1:766-13162 GCA_964533115.1 uncultured Candidatus Peribacteria bacterium
TATGCTTCCATGTGGTCAACCCCATGTGCGGTTTTCCGGCATCTACGTGAGAGTGAATGATTTCAGCCGCCGTCTGACCTGTAATAGCAAAATGAAATTTGTTTTGTACCGTTGCAAAAAACTCTTTCGTTGTCTCAGATTTTGGATCGTAATCTGTACTGCACTCAGCAAAAATATCCGTGATTTGAAGATAGATGCGTCGTTCGCTGGCACGAATAGAACGGACACGCTCTAAAAGTTCCTTGAAGTAGTCTTGTCCAAATATCTTTTCACCTTGTGCCAGACGATCATCATCCAGTACAAAGCCTTTCACTATAAAATCACGCAATATTTGTGTCGCCCAAATACGAAACTGCGTCGCTCTTGAGGAATTAACCCGGTAACCGACTGAAATAATCGCATCGAGATTATAAAAGGCAATCTCCCGTTCCACCTTTCTTCCCCCTTCATTTTGAACTATTCGAAAATTTCGAATAGTTCGTTTTTCCTCGATTTCAAGCGATTTATAGATCTCTGATAAATGGTAATTTATGGTTTGTACTTCCACCCCAAACAATTCCGCCATGAGCTTTTGCGTAAGCCAAATCGTTTCCCCTTCCAAAAACACTTGAAGTTTCACATCACCATCGGGGGATGTGTAGAAAATAAAGTTTGCTTGTGAAGTTAATTCACTGCTCATGCATGGGTGGTAAACTTTCTTGAGTATAGCAACAACGAAGCCCCTGCCAACATAAAATGGACCGTCTGAAATGGTGGACCCAATCGGACTCGAACCGACGACCTCTTCCATGCCATGGAAGCGCTCTAGCCAACTGAGCTATGGGCCCAAATAAAATCATCCGGATGCAACACTTATTTTAATCTAAATTCGCTAAAAAGCTAAGCTTTTTCTTGATAAACCTCGGGCAGGTTACGATATTTTTCATTGAGATCGAAGCCAAAACCAACCAAAAAAGGAGTGTCTTTGTATTTGAACCCAAAATATTTTGGCTCGAGCTTGTTTTCTTTACTTTCTTTATCTACAAAAACCACTATTTCTACTGATTTTGCCCCTTCATCCATGAGTTTTTTTTGCACGAAAGCCAAAGTTTTACCACTGTCGATGATGTCTTCCACCAGTAAAACTGTTTTGCCTTTCACCGGGCGAGAAAGATCATTTTGAAGTTTCAACTCCCCGCTCTGAGTTCCCGATCCGTAACTGCTCACGGTTAAGGTGTCGATTTCAAAATCGCCCTCCAACTTCACCAGTAGATGAGACATGAAAACCATCGCTCCTTTCAATACTCCCACCAAGGTGACCGATTGGCCCTCATAATCTCTGGAAATTTGCTTGGCTAACTCCGTAATCCGCTGATGAATTTGATGAGAGCTGTACTGAATTTTTTTCATGGAAAGCGCTTTGAGTGAAATAAGCCAGTGCAGCTTAGCTCAAATGCAGCATCTTTGCAGCTCGAACAAATGCTTTCAGCCTTTTAAGCCGTATTTTATGGATTAGGATGGATGTCTCCTGTTAGCCTAACAGGCCCGCTCCACAGAAAGTAACCGACTGTCCTCATAGCCTCTAGGCACTGGCCTGGCTAGCTTCGTCATCATTTTCTTCCTGGCTAGCTCCCCTCATAGCCTTCAGTGTTGTCAGATTAAAATCCACATTGGGCAATACTTCATATTCGTCAGTCATCCCTACATCTATTACTTCTTTCGCTGGTTTTCTATCTGACACTCCACCTGAAGTACTAGCATGAACCTCTTCAAGGACTTCTTTTACACCCATTACTTGTTCTGATGCTTGTTCTGATGCTTCTTCCACTACATCATTTAAATAAACACTTTCAATGACCCTCCGTACATTATCTCTTCGCCCGAGTAATTCATCCCTTTCTATCATCACTGCTAGCTCTGCATCTTCATCCCCCTTTCCTTCTAAAGGCTCTAAATCGTCAGGAGGAATAGTGAGTGCACCATCAAATAAAGGTTCTAAATCCTCAGGAGGAATAGTCTTTGGATTATCACCTGGATCAAAGACAATAATGTTATCATGCATATGTATGAGTTAAAATTTTAACTAAGTTCCAAATACAGAACTCCACTTACCTTTAAATTATAATCTTTTATTATTTTATGTCAATAGCTTTGACCTGTTGAGGGGGATGGCTCACTGAGTGAGGAGGATCAGAGTCCATCAGGTTCCAATTGTCTTTTGCTTTCTTCTCCTCAAAAAGATATACTTTTGAACACTTATTAATGCTCCTCAATTTATGATTGCTTTTGATCTATCAAAATGGGCACGAAGTTTTTTTTACGGGATTCCAAGGACAAAAATTGGGGCCTGGCTCATGAGTATTCAGCGTCGTTTTTCTCAAATTCAAAAATGCGTCGCGAATCCAAAAGCGGTGGAACTCATCAGTACCTTAATCACAGTGCTGCAAATCCAAGATGAAAAAGAACGTTTAAAGGCGCTGCTCCCTCTTGTGCACAAAAGTCTGCTTTTTGAATCCCCTGAAGGTTTAGTCCTTACCCGAAGCATCAAAGAATACTCCTATCGCAAAGCGGTTTCCGCTGCCTCCGCTTACTCCACTCCCGTGCGTGTTACCGAAGTGCATCGAGGCAAGACTTTGACCCTTGGCGCGGGTGCTCAAGCGGAACGTGGACGAATCGATAAATATTTCATCCAACCCAATCAGATGATGGCTGCTCCCGTTCCTGTAGGTATTTTTTGGCCCGAAGGAAGCGAGACTCCTTTTATTGAAAATTTTGGCAGCCTTTAAATCTATATTCTTAACCGCTCGTTTATGTCTATTGCTTTCCCCACCGATGAACAGGTTCTCCAGCACATCCGTCAATCCTATGAGGCAGTCGACACCATTGAGCTGACTCCCGGCGCACAGTTGGGCCGCTCTTCCAACAGCCTTTTTGATAACGAATTTAAACGCGTTTTTGATTTAGCTACACAAAAAAAAGAGGATGGATCTTGGACACGTTTCCGTGGCTTAGCCATCTATTTAAAAGCGGATCCCAATTCCGAATGGGCGTTTAGTCGTCTTTTTATTTTTGACAACACTGTTGAGACCTGTGGTATCCCCAAGGTAGAGCCCAGCCTCGCTGTTCAAATGAGTCTGGAATCTATGAAAGCCAGCCCTTCAGAATGGGGCTTGGACTCCGCTTACCACTTGTACCGAGTAGATGTTTCTGCGGAATCCATCCATATGCGCCACTCAAACGAGTTTTGGTGTGACGTAGAGTTTTTTAAAGCGGCTGACTCCAACTCGCAAGGAGACCTTGCGGACATCGCCAAAATGAAAATGATTTATATTGCGCGCTTCAAAAGAGCAGCGGCTGAACAAGCGTGGACTTTGCTAGAGTTGTCTTTTGAGTCCGATCGAACGGAAATGAGCGGTGTGCTCTTCTCTCAAATCCCTTATGAAAAGCGGAAAGCTCTCAAAAAAGTCTCCCAAGATTTTGCCTCTTGTTTTGGACCGGAAGACCACTTAAAAGAAGAAATGGAAAGTGCTGGAAAAATTCAGCTGCCCGGTATTGAAATCTTGGATCAATGGTGCGCCGTGATCATGCGTGAACAGCCTATGTTTTTTGAACTGAATCAGGCTTATTCTTTAAACCTCTTCCAATTGGTGGCGGATAGTGTTCATTTATCCGAAGAAGGCCTTTTGAGTTTTGATGCGCTGATGGAATGTGGCGCTCAAGTGGATAACGGCAAAGGCGACCTCACCGCTGACATGGCCAAAGTTCGCAAACGTTTCAATGTGACTTATCGACATCAAGAGGGCACGAATTGGTCTCTTGTGGGGGTTAAGCCCGTGGGCTCACCCGAAATTCTGGGCTACTTTAAGCAAAACATCCCGCTCAGCGACTTCGCTCAAATCCCAACAGTGGATCGAAAACTTCGTGGACAATAATTTGACCCCCAAAAAACCATTATGACCGCCCTCTACCGAAAATATCGCCCCCAACATTTTGAAGAAATTGTGGGACAAAATCCCATACGAGTCACTCTCCTTGAAGGCCTCAAACTCGGCCGTCTTTCGCACGCTTATTTGTTCTCGGGCCCTCGTGGGACAGGGAAAACCTCTACGGCGCGCTTACTGGCCCGAGCCATCCAGTGTGAAAAACTGCTCCCCACTGGAGAACCTTGCTCTCAATGTGAAATCTGTCAGCTCAATGCCAAAGGCGAATTGGTGGATTTGGTGGAGGTGGATGCGGCGTCCAATCGTGGTATTGATGAGATTCGAGATTTACGTGAAAAAATTCGTTTTGCACCGACTCGAGCCAAGGCCAAGGTCTACATCATTGATGAAGTGCATATGCTCACCAAAGAGGCTTTTAATGCCTTACTGAAGAGCCTGGAAGAACCTCCTTCCCATGTCTTTTTTATATTAGCGACCACGGAAATTCATAAAATTCCTGAAACGATTTTGTCTCGCTGTCAGTGTTATGAATTTAAACGAATTTCGGAACGGGAGATGTTGGCGCAATTAGAAAAAATCGCCAAAGCAGAGGGGCGCGAGGCGGAGCCGAGCGCGCTGGAACTGATTGTAAAATATGCCGATGGAGGCATGCGTGATGCTATTTCCCTCTTTGAACAGCTTTCGAGTGAAGCTCTTACCGTACAAGTGGTCCAAGACCGTTTGGGCCTTGCCAATCATCAAATGGCCGATGAACTCTATGCGGCTTTGGGCAGTGCAGACCCTCAAAAGGGACTCGAATTGATTGAACAACTTCATAAAGATGGCTACGATCTTCAACAATTCACGGTGACTTTTTTGGGACTGTTGAGAGAAAAAATCCATGAGGCGGTGGCGCTCAAAAAGAATCTGGTCTTACCTAAATTAATCGACTGGGCCACCCTCTTTGATGAGGCGTGGGTGAAGTTGAAGCGGGCCAGCATCGCCACTCTCCCGCTTGAAATTGCGGTGATTCGCGCTACTCAAAATACTCAAGGCTTACCGACCGAGAATCCTGTTCATGCTTCATCGCCTGCTCATGCTCCATCGCCTATCAAGGCTTCTAATGCCCCCACTCCTACGAGTAGTCAGGAGGGTCTCAAGCGAGAAGCTTTGCTCCAACAACTTCCTAAAGTTTATTCTGCCATCAGTCAGCCTGGGGTTCGGGTCTCTTTTCAAACAGGACGTCTTAAAAGCATAGAAGGTCAGCGTTTGAGCTTTTCATTTGGCAGTGAATTTCACCTCAGTAAAGTCAACGATCCTGAATCGAGAGTGGCTATTGAAGAGGCTTTGAAAAAAGTGCTTTCTGAAGATGTAAAACTCTTTTTTGAATTAGAAAAGCCAGCTGAAGATCCTCTGGGATGGGAGACCGTGGAAGAACCTCTGCATCCTTAATCTTCTTTATGCTCCACTCCCTCACTCACGTGCGAGCAGCCTTTGAAGCGTTAGGTGGACTTCCTATTCCTGCCATCCATATTTCTGGATCAAAAGGGAAAGGGACCACTGCTTTCTTGTTGGCTAAAATCATCGAGCTGAGCGGTGATCGCGTTGGACTTTTTAGCTCTCCCGCCATTATGGATGAAACGGAGATGATTCAAGTGAATTCCTGTCGCATTCCTAGCGATAGGCTCTTTGCTTTGAAAGAAAAAATCGCTGTTTTGGACCCTTCTTTGACGGAGTTTGAGCTGCAAACCCTAGCGGCTTTTGAATATTTTAAAGAAGAAAACTGTGATTTTGTGGTGCTTGAATGTGGCTGGGGGGGGCGAGAGGATGCCACGAATGTGATTGAAAACAAGGCCCTGACTTTAGTGACTCATATCGAATTGGAACATGCGGACGTGCTTGGCCCCACTCTCACGGATATTGTAAAACATAAGTTGGGGATTCACCGAGCTGGCGTCCCTTTATTGACTCCTGTTCAGCAATGTTCAGAATTGTTTGAAGAACTGAACTGCATGGGGATTTCTCCTCTTTTAAGCCCCCAAATGGCTTTAGGTTTTCATCATCCGGAAAGTGCGGGGCTAGCCGTTATGGCCGCCGAACTGCTCGGCTATTCTCTCGATAGCGTAATAGAAAAAGCTCTTGTTGAGTGCGTGATTCCGGGTCGATTTGAGATCCTTCCTTTTGGTCCACATACTCTCATTTTAGACGGTGCCCATACTTATGATAGCGTAAAATTCGTACTTGAACGAGTCTTGGACTATCAAAGGGAGAAAGGGCTCCCTGATCCCTATTTTGGCGTGCATTTTTTGAGAGATAAAAATCCTGAACTCCCTGATTTATTTCCGCTTCACCGTACGTTTTGGATTCCTTTAGAAGACGAGCGAGCGGGTAAAAAGCCGGATCCACTTCAAGAAATGCCCCTACCAGAGATTCTAGAAAGGCTTAAAAATACCGCCCTTCCCGAATTATGGCTTTTTGTAGGCAGCTTCAAGCTAGTGGCCAAAGTGAAAGACCTCCAGGCTAGCCTCCCTGATGGGTTTTTCCGTTCCTAAGCTCTTGGTAATCCGCTTCGGTGAGTATAGGGACTCCGCATTGCTTTGCTTTTTCCAGTTTTGATCCTGCTTCCTCCCCGGCTAAAAGGTAATTTGTTTTGACGCTCACCGAGCCCGACACATGCCCCCCAGCCTCTTCAATTTCTTTTTTAAAAGTTTCACGAGGGCGAGATAAAGTCCCGGTGAGCACAAAGGTTTTTCCTACAAAAGTCTCAATATTTTGAGTTTTTGCCGGCCAGAGAAGCTCCACCCCTAAGTCCGTAAGCCGCTCCATCAGCGTTTGATTGTGAAGATGGCTTGCCCACTCCACAATGCTTTCGGCAATGCGGTCTCCAAAGCCCTCCACACCCTGCAAATCTTCCAGAGTGAGCTCCCTTAATTGTTCCATGACGGCTTTGGGAGACACTATTTTTGCTTCGGTATTTTGATTTTTTTCGCCCAAGTATTTGGCTAAATCTTTAGCCGTTTGCTCCCCTACAAAACGAATCCCCAATCCAAACAAAAGCCGATTCAGTTCTATTTTTTTTCGCTGAGCAATGGCCTCCAAAATATTTTCGGTTTTTTTCTCTTTAAAGAGCGGGAGTGACAGAAGCTGCTCACGAGTGAGCTTGAAAATATCGGCAAAATCATGCACAAAACCAAATTCAATCAGAGCATCAATGACTTTTTCTCCGAGGCTATCCACATCCAGTGCGTGCTTCGAAACAAAGTGAATAAACGCCTCTCGTCGACGTGCCGGGCACTCCAAATTGGGGCAACGATGCACGGCCTCTCCTTCGGTCCTTTCCAGTGGAGTTTCACACCTGGGGCAGACGCTTGGGAATGGAAAAGGTTTTGACTCTTCGGGACGCAAATTGATCAGCACTTCCACGACTTCGGGAATCACATCTCCCGCTTTTTGGATGATGACCGTGTCTCCAATACGAATGTCCTTACGTCGAATTTCATCTTCATTATGGAGCGTGGCCCGAGACACCGTAGAGCCCGCTACAAACACAGGACGAAGTTCCGCTACGGGGGTGGCCGCTCCCGTCCGTCCCACTTGTATGGTGATGTCCTCGATCACGGTGCTGGTTTGCTCGGCGGGAAACTTATAAGCCACTGCAAAACGTGGGGTTTTAGCGGTAAAACCCATTTCTTCCTGCTTTGCTTTTTCGTTCACTTTAAAGACCACCCCATCTATTTCAAAAGGAAGACTGTCTCTTTTTTTGCTCCACTCTTCTAGAAATTTTAAACTCGCCTGTGCGGAATCGTGCACAGCGTAGGTTTTGAAAACCGGTAAGCCTAGGGATTGAAACCACTCCAAAATGCCCGACTGCGTTTCCGGCGTGTCCACATTGCTTGCTCCTAATGAATAACAATACATGCTGAGTTCTCGTGCGGAAGCCACTGCCGGATCTAGTTGACGCACCGTCCCCGCGGCCGCATTTCGTGCGTTAGCAAAACCTTCACTCTTCATTTTTTCGAAACTTTTTTTAGAAAGCAGAACCTCTCCCGAAAGCTCCAAATCGATGGGTTCAAAAAGTTTCAATGGAATGTTTTGGATGGTGCGCACGGTGTGAGTGACGTCTTCGCCTTCATTTCCATCACCACGCGTGAGGGCCTTCACTAAAATCCCTTTTTCGTACCACAAGGTGATGTTGAGTCCATCCAGTTTCAACTCTGTAATCAACTCTGTTTTCCCCACGGCTTTTTCCACCCGTTCCTCCCATTCTTTAAGTTCTTCCACCGAAAACACATCCGAAAGGCTCCATTTACGAGTTTTATGGGGCAACTTTTCAAAACGTCCGCTGAGCACACTGCCTACTCGCTGCGTGGGAGAATCCGGCGTGATGAACTGCGGAAACTCGGCTTCCAAGCTGAGTAAGTCTTTTTTTAGAGAATCTCTCACTCCTTCTGAGATCTGAGAATCATCCAAAACAAAATATTCATAATTCCGTTGCCAAAGCTCCTGACGAAGTTTTTGAATGCGTTTTTGAGCTTCTTCTGTATTCATGCTTTCCAATTTAACTTATTTTTGCTATAATTTATAGATTTATTTTCACACGCATGAGCCCTATTAATCCTCTTTACGACGCCAGTACCGATAATGCCGTTATTCCTACAGATATTCAGCATCAATTGAATCAACCTTTAAAAGGTGATGGATTTAGTGCGGAAGATCAAGCTTTTTTGGATCTCATCCTCCAGAAAATTGCGGATAAAAGCATCAACTTATACTCTCCGAGCTCTTTGCTGAACACCAGCCACTATGAGCAACTGAGCCCCGAAGCTCAAGCGAAGGCGGATCAAAATGCGGTGATTTTATTGACCAAAATCCGTGAGATTTATAATTTGGTGCAGGTGAATCCTGAACCCAGCTACCAGTTGCAAAACATGGTGGACTCTTTACATTACACAAAAAAACGCTTGGAAAATGAGGGTGATATTTTTATCATCTGATTTTCATTTCAAATTTCCCTTTTTAATTCTTTTTGCTACTATTCTCTCATATGGACCCTACCACTCCTCTCGCCCCACAAAATCCTCTTCCTACGACTGATGCCAACTCCACTTCGGGAGCTGCAGCTTCTTCCACAGGAAGTAGCACAGAACCTGCTTACAAGGTGCCCCCGATTGTTTTAGAAAAATATCCGAATCTTGTAGAACTGATTAAAAAAACGGAGTCCATGACGCATGAGGAACGAGAATATTGGTTCCAAATTTTGCCTATCATGACGGAAGAACAAGTCACTCGTTTAAAAACCATCTTGGAAGAAGAGGCGGCTCAATTGGCTAAGCTCGATGATCAATACCAAAGTGAACTTTCTAAACTGAATCAAAAACATTTGAACGAATGGAATGACTTTCAACGCCAGCAAGACCGTGCCAAAGCTCAAGAAGCGGAAGCGGCCAATGAGGCGGCTGAAGCTCAAAAAGAAGCGGAGATTCTTCAACAATTGGAGAACATCGATCCAGCTACTCCTTGACCAGTTCAGCGGTCACTACGAGTCTTTTAAGTGTGGTTCCTACCGGTGTACAAGTGACTAAAGTCAGGGTTTCCCCTTCGGTTTGCTGAAAAGCGCTGAGGTCGTTTGGACTCACTTCTTTTTTGCTTGTGACTTTGTAGTGAAATTCCGTTTGCTCGTAGGTGATGAAAATATCGTCCCCGATTTCGATTTTAGGTAAAAGGGCAAAGACCGTATTGTAGAGGCTCTGCTCCCAAAATACATTCGAGCTATGACCCGTCAAAAACGCATTTCCTTTTTGGCCTGGGACCGCCGTGCCCGGGTAATGCACCACTCCTTTCAAAAGGGCGCCATGAATTTGATCTTCCAAGCTTTTCCAATCTTTTGCTTCTAAAGCGGATAAGCCTAGTGTGGGCTCTATGACCGGTGCATTGATGTTGAGGCTGGGGATCACAATCCGATTGTCGTAGGCGGTTGGCGTGCCAATGCTTAAGGCGAGACCGGAGAGTGGATCGGGAGCGTAGCTCAACATAGAAAGCGGCTTTTCAGGCTCCACCTGCTCGGCTATTTTGCTTCCCGTCCATGGATCGGAATCCATTGAAAGGCCCGTTTGCAGAGGCACTTGATCTTCATATTTTTGAATGCTCCCCTCTAGACTGGCTAAGGCGATTTTAGCGTAGGCCTGCGCGTTGGTGAGGGTAAAAAGAGTAAAATAGATGAGCAAAGCGGCTAAAACAAAGCGCTTCAAACGGCTCTGAACGTTTTCTTGCTTCCATGCTAAGGCGAAAGTCCCGGCTTTTTCATGGGCGCTGAGGTCTAAACGCAGGTGATCCGCCTCCTCGGCTTCGAGGATTTTTCGATCGACTTGCAGAGCCAGTTGCTGAATTAAAGCGTGGAAAGAATTCATGGCAGATTTTATCTGTTCATTCTACCATAAAATGGGTGCTTTTTGCTAGTAAGAATCCGAGCTTACTGAGCTAAAGGGTGATTCGCTCTTATTTCTTCCCCAAGCACCCCACCAGGGCTACCCATAGGATCGATGCAGTAACCCATTTCTTCATCATAAGTATAAAGTGGCCAGTTGTTTTTACCGAATGTTTCATCTGGACATTCACAGTTTTCTTCTGAAAATTGACCTCCTGAGTCTTCACAAGCGGCTTCTCTTTCAAGGGTGCTGATCTCATCAGTTTCTGTGGTTTCGTCCTCCGCGGAGGGTTCTGTTTCGATCTGAGTGTCTTCAGTTTGATCGATTTCCTCCGTTTCCTGTGGGGTGCACCCTGAGAAGATCATGAGTGCTAAAGTGAGAAGAATTGAGCTGTTTTTCATGTTTTATGAGTTATTTTTTCAGTTTCATTCTATAGATTGTTTTATTTCGCGCAAGGAAAGGGGGAGATGGGTAGAGCCTGCTTAAACTCAGACGTTTACACAACTCTTTACATATACCTAAGATTGTGCTTTTATAATCCCTTTGTAAAAAGGCCACTGGATTCATTCGAATTCACATGGGAGCAAACTTAATCCATTTATCATTTGTATGAAACTTGTCCACATAGGAGATAAAAGCTCGAATAATCCTGGTGCACCGCGTATGTTTTGGACGGATGCGATCTTGCAGCATTGCGACACTCTCAAGCCACATGAAAAAATCTTGGCCGTCCAGGCTCTTATTGCCTGTATCCAAGAGATCTTAAATCATAAGAAGTCTTATGAAATGGCTCTTATTGATTTAGAAAACTGCCTTAATAAAATTGCGAAATTTTCTGAGGAGGAGAAAAATAGTATAAAAATTTTCTTTAAAAAAATTTTCTCGGATGATCCTATGAGGCAAATCCCTCTTCCGACCCTTACTGAGGGCGATGCAGACGCTAACAGGAAAGCAGTTCAAGCTGTGCTTAATTCTCTTCCTCCAAAAAATACAGATTTAGCTTTGAAATTTGCCGTTCCGGATGAAGATGGACAGCCCGTTCCTATCACCATCAGCCCAAATGCTTGGGCGCAATGGAGAGCTGTACATTTAATATCTTCGAACCAGCCCCATCTTGCTGCTCGTGGCAGAGAGGGGTTTTATGCATGTGAAATTTTAACATTTTTCCATGGGACGAGAGGTGACGCTGGCGTCCATATTAACTCCCTGGAAGTCCCTTCTTTTACCGTGACAGGGGATACCGTACGTTTTACGTCCGTGTCCACTATCAATCCAAACACTGTTATGGGTACGGCCCATGTTCATCCTGGAGGATCAGAATGGAGCACTCTTTCTGATCTTGATCTTGAGGGATTCATACAGGATAGTAACCGTTTTCATCCGAATATACTATTTCATGCTGTAAATGCAAAAAATGCCTTCTTTGCCCCTTTTCCTGCTCAAGGTCCTGATTTTCGATACGTCAGAGACAGAGTGAATGGGTCTAATAGCTTTGGCATTTCCCCTGTGGAAGCTCTTAGCCCATTGAGAGCTCCAATAATTGCCTTTTATACAAGCTAGGTGCTATTAAATATAACGATCCAATTCAAACCTTCAGCCATTCCGATCAGACTACCGATGATTTATTCTCTGCCTTCTTCCAAATATAGAGGTAGTAATAAATCGGCATAGCAATCACATTTCCAAATAAAAGCAGTAAGGTCCAAAGCGTTTTCCGTGTTTCAGGCACCTTATCGTTTTTCAAGACATCTCTTATGTAAATGACCAATAAAATGACGGTAAGCAAGCTGGTGAGGATGTGCGCACTTAATAAATAAGCAATTATTCCTCCAGGGTGTGCTGCATTCACAATCATTGTTTCAGATTCTGTTGGATTGATAAGAAAAGAAAAGGTGAGACCAAAAACGATCGACACAGACAAAATGGGCCATAGCGTTGCAATGCCCAGTAAGATTTTTTTCGATTTGTTCATAAATATTTTATTAAATGAATACAGCTTATCGTCTCTGGGGTCTGTTCTTGGGCTAATCCTGGAGGAATTCAAAAGAGTTATTTAACTGCAGTATAGAGAT
>CAZHKJ010000002.1:13262-34457 GCA_964533115.1 uncultured Candidatus Peribacteria bacterium
TAAGCATATTTACTACCACGTTCCGACTAGAATACAATCAAGAAAATCTGTTCCTAAGTGTAGGATACATCCAATAGCAATTGCACGCCATTTCCAAGAAGGAATAAGCAAGATCAAAAAATAAAGAAGTAACGCCCATAAAGTATGCAAAGGATGAAATCCTATACTACAACGATTAGGGTCAAAAATTGGGTTAGCTAAAAGATGATCTAAGTCCACTGCAATAGTTGATACCATTATTATTCCTGCTGTTTTCCAATTTTTCTTAAATAAAAAATATGCAATTATAAAAGGAAAAATAAAGTGAAGTGAATAATGGATTATATGTCTGATGATTTCTGGATATTCCATTTCTTGGTGGAAAATTGGGAGGGGAACAACTAAAAGATGCACTTAGATAAGGTATCAGCAGGATAGTGGCAAAGGAATAAAGCTCGTCGTCTCTGGGGTCTGTTCTTGGGCTAATCCTGGAGTAACTCAAAAGAGTTAATGATCTCTTGAATTTCTGCATTGATCCCTTCCACTTCATCTTCCGTACATTTTCCTTCTTCTACACAGTACTCGGTTGAGGGACTGTAGTTATAATAATAGGTATCGTCTTCAGCTATGAATATTCTATTTCCTTGTGTGACAAGCGAGCTGTCTTTCTCGTTTGCATATGAGATTATCACGTCTACATAATGATTAGCTCTAAATTCTGAGGTAAACATATAGCTCGTTCGTTGGGGTGGATCACAATCAAAACCGCAATCTGTAAGATTAGTTTTTTTAACGTTTACAAAACCCCACGAAGAAGGGAAATGGAGTGAAAATCCTGCCCCTTCGTTAAAGGTATCTCTTAGAGTGATTATGCTTGATCCCGAGGCATCTTGATTGACTGATAATGCATAATCTGTTTCTTGAATTTCTGAGCTTATTGGCTCCGTTTCTGGTTTAGATGATTGCCACCAGTACACGCCTCCACCCACTACTACAGATGTCATGATTACCGCTAATAACATTGGAAATATGCTTTTGGGATTTTGATTCTCCATAGTTTGTCTGATAAGAATTCTTCACCTGCAGTATAGAGATTCGAGCCATTTCAGACAAGGTGTGCAAAACAATGGGTACCTGCCAGAGAGATGATTTTTGCAGTCCTTTGAAATCTAATTGAGCAAAAATCATCGAACCCCATATACCGTGTTATGTGATGTAAATTTAATTTTTTGATTGCAATATCTTAATTGCAGCTTTGAAAATAGGATCATTATCTAAGTCACCACTAAACTGAGTTGGTTTCATTCCCATGGAATAAAGACTCATTCTTTCAACAGCATCATTGACTGTTTCAAGAACTTCTTCAGCGTGTTCTTCACAAAGACCAATTTCTTTTAATAATTTTAGAGACTTTTCGTTGTAGCCTGTTTTGATTATTTTTGGAAGATGTTCGATTATTATTGTCTGAAATTTTTTATCTATCATAGTTAGAATGGTTAAAAAAAATAAATTTATTTCACTTAACCCCCTTTTATCCAAACTTTTCCACTAAAAAGTACCAATATTTTATATTTCACCAGACCTTCCCCCTCACTCCATGATTCCTCCTCCAATCAATTGAGTGTCTTTGTACAAGACGAGGGATTGACCGGCCATAATGGCTCTTTCTGGTTTTTCGAAAACAATGCGTGCTTCAGTCCCCTTGGAATAAATTCTTACCAAACAAAGCTTGCCCTGGCTGCGGACTTTGGCTTCCAATAGAGTTCCATCTTCCGGTGCTTGATTGGATAAGAAATTAAGATCTCTTAAATGGATTTCATTCACATGCAGCTCTTCTTCTGAGCCTACAATCAGGGCGTTTTTCAACTTATCCACCTTATTCACATAAAGTGCAGGGCCTCCGCCAATTCCAATCCCCTTCCTCTGTCCGATGGTGTAAAAAGGCAAGCCTTGATGTTCTCCCACTTCCGCTCCCGCTGTGTCTAAAATTTTTCCCGGCTTAAAATCTTCGCCCGGTTTGAGGTAGCGTTTAAGAAATTCGAAATAAGTTTTTTCCGGGTAAAAGCAGACCCCTTGACTCTCGCGTTTATTTTCCAGTTCCTTCAAGGCAAAGCGATCGGCTAATTTTTTGACCTCCGGCTTGTCGTATTCTCCTAAAGGAAACAGGATTTTTTTCAGCCTCTCTTGGCTTAAATTATAGAGGAAATAGGTCTGATCTTTGGCGGCGTCTTTCCCACGATGAAGCTCCACTTCCCCGTCTGCGTTCCTAACGAGTTTGGCGTAGTGGCCTGTGGCTAAATAATCACAACCCAATTCTTCCATTTTATTAAACAGCACTCCAAACTTAATGGTTTTGTTACAACGTACACAAGGATTCGGCGTTTCTCCTTCACGGAAACCTTCCAAAAAGAAATCGACCACATTTTCCTTAAACACATCGTCAAAATTAATCGCGTAAAAAGGCATGCCCAGCTTTTGACAGATGGATCGTGCAAACATCAAAGAGCCAATGGAGCAACACTTGTTTTGGGGAAATTTTTTCTGCTCTTCTGAGCCAAAAACGGTGGGATCCGCCCACAAATTCATGTAAACACCCACGCACTCGTAACCTTCTTCTTTCAATAAGGCCGCTGCTACGGATGAGTCCACGCCTCCCGACATCCCAATAAGAACTTTTCCTTTGGATTTCATATAAAATGTGGTCTCTTTTTTCTTGCCGAGAGAGCTCGGTTAATATAAAATTTATTATTAGATTAGTCAATCTCCTCTTCCTATGATAGAACGTCTCGTCAAGGTGGCACGAACGTATATTCCTGATCTCAATGAAGAAAGACTTCGAGAGGCTTTTGAATTTGCCCGCATGGCTCATGAGGGGCAAGAACGTAAAAATGGTAGCCCTTACATCATTCATCCCTGGAATGCGGCGATGATTCTCACCGAAATGCACGTGGACGAAGACACTTTGATTGCTTCTTTGCTCCATGATGTT
This sequence comes from uncultured Candidatus Peribacteria bacterium, assembly GCA_964533115.1. GTDB lineage: Bacteria > Patescibacteriota > Gracilibacteria > UBA1369 > 2-02-FULL-48-14. The sequence continues at coordinate 16,231 of CAZHKJ010000002.1, forward strand.
CCGGAAGACACCTCTCACACCTTGGAAGAAATCGGTGATTTATTTGGGAACAAAGTGATGTTTCTCGTGGATGGCATCACCAAACTTTCAAAAGTGCATTATAGAAACGACATGGCTACCCGTCAGGTTGAATCCCTCAAAAAACTCTTCATTCACAGTGCAAAAGATCCCCGTATCATCTTGATCAAACTGGCCGACCGTCTTCATAACATGATGACGCTGGATGCGATTCCTAAAATTGAAAAACGTGAACGCATCGCTCGAGAAACTCTGGAAATTTATGTGCCCGTGGCCAACTTATTTGGCGTCTGGGAGATTAAAAATAAACTGGAAGATTTGTGTTTTAAGCATTTACTGCCTGAACAATATCAACAGATTTCAGATTTGGTGGACGCTTCTTTGCGCCAACGGCAAAATATTCTTAAGAAGACCATTCCTTATGTTAAAAAACTACTCACCGCAAAAGGAGTTTCTTTTCTTGCTGTGGAAGGTCGTGAAAAAAATATCTACAGTATTTATAAAAAAATGCAAAGATCCGGAAAAAGCTTCCGTGATATTTACGACCTCATTGGCGTTCGAGTGATTGTGGAAGACGTCGGGTCATGCTATCAAACCCTAGGTATTATCCATCAAACTTTTCGCCCTAAAATTGGCCGCCTTAAGGACTATATCGCCATCCCAAAAACGAATGGCTATCAGAGTATTCACACCACTGTTTTTGGCTTAGATGGAGTTTTGATGGAGTTCCAAATTCGCACCCATGAGATGCACCTGGAAAATGAATATGGGGTGGCGGCTCATTATTTTTACAAAACCGATAAACAGAAAAATCAAATTCAAAAAAATGAAAAAAAATATGCTTGGGTTCAACAAATTTTGGATCTCCAGCGCAATAGCTCCGGCAACGATCATTTCCTAGACGATCTCAAGTTGGATGTTTTTCAGGATCGTATTTTTGTGTTTACCCCCAAAGGAGACGTGGTGGATCTTCCCGTGGGCTCGAACATCATTGATTTTGCTTATCATATTCATAGCAAGCTGGGCACCCTTGCCATTTCTGCGGAAATCAATGGCATTGCTGCGGGACTCACCAGCACCCTGCGTAGCGGAGACACGGTTTACGTCCTCACTTCAGAAAATTCGGATGGACCCCAAGTAGAATGGCTCAACCATGTGCACACCACTTTGGCCAAAACACGCATCCGTGAGTTTTTAAAAGCGAAAGGCAAAGCGGATGTGATTCAATCGGCGGAAGCGGCAGTGGATTTTCAACTGAAAATTTTGGGGCTGCTGGGCATCCAAACCATTAGTGACTCTCAAAAGATGCTGGCCATTCAACATTATGGGCTGAGCAACTGGGAAGATGTGCTTTATGAGCTGGGCAAAGGCCTCATTGATTTTAGAGATTTCTTCCATACCCTCTACACTGAAAATGAAGTGATTGGAGAGCGTGCGGAGAATTATCATGAAGTCAAAATTCAATTGGAAGTTCAAAATCGAATCGCTTTACTTCGAGATATCACCGATGTTTTAGCGAGAATGAAAGTGAACATTAAATCGATTGGTTCTTCAGGGCAATCCACTGGACTGGTGACGCTCGAAATTGTTCTGGAAATCAATGATTTGACCCAATACGAAAAAGTCATGGCCTCTCTTTCGCACGTCAGTGGTGTGCTTGGGATCAAACGGGCTCAAAATAGTCCTGCAAAGCCGTCAAATTCAGCTCATTCTCGTAAAAAGCGCGCCCAATAATCACCCCCTTTACGCCGGCGTGCCCCAAAAGATGAATGTCGTTTGTGTTGGCTACTCCGCCAGAGGCGTAAATCTTTGCTTTTGAAAAATAAGCGCATTTTTCCATGAGGTCGTAGTTGGGATGGAATAAAGTCCCCTCGGCATTCATGTCTTTCACCACTAAATCCTTGAAGCCCATCTGCGCATATTTTTCGGCTTGGTTGGGCACTTCGTCATAGTGTTTTGCTTGAATTCCCGCCAGGAGTTTTTCCGGACCGAACAAGGAAAGGGCTTCCGTGAAAATGGGCTCGGCATGCTCTCCCAAAACAATACGATTCGCTCCTTTGTCTAAAAGCCATTGAATGCTTTGGATGTCACGCACATGCCCTGCCCACCACAATTCACCGGAAAAAACCGCTCGAAGTTCAGGAAGTCGCTCCCGCTCCGTTCCACTCAAGTCGACAATAAACAGCGTTTTTGCTCCTTGCTTCTCAAACCATTCCACATAGGAGCGTGGCGCCTTGGGGTAGATTTTTTTCTCTTCATTGTCTGTTCCTTTATACAAAGAAACCGCTTTCCCGTGCTCAAGAAATAAGTTAGGAATGATGCGCATGAAGAAGAGATTAGCTAGAGAAACGGAAATGCATCACATCTCCGTCTTGCACAGTGTACTCCTTACCTTCCACTCTAAGGAGGCCTTTTTCTTTCGCCTTGGCTTCTCCTTCAGACTCTATGAAATCTTTGCAGCCAATCACTTCGGCGCGGATGAACCCTTTCTCAAAATCTGAGTGTATGGCTCCCGCCGCTTCAGGACCTTTTGCGCCTTTACGAATCGTCCAGGCTCGAACTTCTTTTTCACCCGCCGTGAAATAGGTTTGCAAACCCAGCACCTCATAAGCTTCACGAATCACCCGATGAAGCCCTGTTTCTTTTAAGCCCAACTCTTGCAAATAATCTTGCGCTTCCTCCTCCGAAAAAGCGCTCAGGTCCGCCTCCACTTTAGCAGAAATAGGAATGACTTTTGCTCCCGCTGGCAGAGAAAGATCTTCACGCAGCTGTTTTTCGTCCACATGAGCGACTTCATTTTCACTCACATTCACAATGTACATCAGGGGTTTCATGGTGATGAGATGCAAATCACGTAAAGATTCTCGCTCTTCACTCGTCCATTCCAAGTTAGCCAACCAATTTCCTGCTTCAAGCTGGGGTTTTATCCGCTCCAAAAGAGCGTTGTAGGCTACTTTTTCTTTGTCTCCACTTCGAGCTTCACTGGCTGATTTATGCATGCGTTTTTCCAGTGTTTGTAAATCGGCCAAAATCAATTCCGATTCAATGATTTCACGATCTCGCTTCGGGTCTACACTGTCATGCACATGAGTGATGTCTTTTTCTTTAAAATGACGCACCACTTGAGCTACGGCATGACATTCACGAATATGAGACAAAAACTGATTTCCAAGCCCTTCTCCTTGGCTGGCTCCTTTCACCAATCCCGCCACATCCACAAATTCAATAATGGCTGGAATGACTTTTTGTGGATTACAAATGCGTTTTAATTCATCCAAACGTGGATCGGGGACCTCCACCACTCCCACATTGGGATCGATAGTACAAAAAGGATAATTGGCCGCTTGAGCCGCTTGGCTTTTGGTGAGGGCATTGAACAAAGTCGATTTGCCCACATTGGGTAGCCCGACAATAGCGATTTGAAGATTCATAAGCGGTCAATCAAGAATAAGGACTTTTGTTCCTCGATTTTTTACCAGAGTTTTGAACTCGTTGTCTACTTCAAGTGTGGCGGGCATTTTAATCGTGCCCCAACCGGCGGAACTGGCGCGTTTGAGCAAATCCAGTGAATGACTCTTTGCAATGAATTCTTTTTGTGGGAAAGTTTTGCGGATCACTTTAAGATCCCCTTTCACTTTCATTTTATCCAAATCCACCTCGAAAATATCCGCTTCTTCTTCAAAGTGACGGAGTTGCTTCACCAGGAGTAAAAAGGTCTCAGGCTCTATTTTCTTAGTGCGCTTTTCTTCAATCTTGGGTTCCATATAAAATCATGGTAAAGTAAAACCCTCTTAAACGCTAATTTTTAACCTCAGAATTCTCATGCAAAAGTTCCAAGCGGCTTTGCTTCGTAAAATCCCTCTCACTCATGATGTGTTCCAGTTTGACTTCTCTTTGGAAGGTCAAAGCATCGATTTTAAAGCGGGCCAATTTTTTATGCTCGAATTGAATGATGAAAAAGGACGCGCCACTCGCTCTTACTCGGTTTCCAGCGCCCCTTCGAATAAAGATTTTTTCTCTTTGTGCGTCAAACTTCTTCCTGATGGACGCGGCTCCAAGCGGCTTCGTGAGCTCTCTGAAGGGGAGATGGCGTCCTTTATGGCCCCTTTCGGGCATTTCTTTATTCCCGATGCCGGTATGGTCGAGGGCTCAAAAGATATTGTTTTGATTGCCACGGGCACAGGACTGGCTCCTTTTATGAGCATCTTGCCTGACTTATTCGAACGCCATTTTTCAGGTCAAATTCAGCTCTATTTTGGGGTTCGCCATGAAGAAGATTTATTCTACGTGGATGAACTACGGGCCTGGGAAGCTGAGCATCCTCATTTTACGGCTCATATCAGCCTCTCTCAAGCTCCTGAGGCATGGGAGGGTCTTCGTGGCCGTGTAACGGACCATTTACAGCTACTTGATGCGGCTTCTTCTCAAGTCTACATCTGTGGGAATGGCGATATGGTGAAAAGCGTCAAAACGATGATGGATGAGAAGGGCATTCCAAAAGATTCTCTCCATTGGGAACAGTTCACGGCATTGTAAGCCTGTTTTGACGTAGACTCTTCCCTGCAAAATTGAGGTGGTGCCGCGAGGCGGAATTGAACCACCGACACGAGGATTTTCAATCCTCTGCTCTACCACTGAGCTACCGCGGCACGAGTCTTAGTGTAGTGTTTTTTATTCGGAACGCAATATGATTTCGCCGATTAGGGTCTGAAGTTCTGCGCGAAGTTGCTTAGCTTCCTCGTTATTATTAGGGCAATCACGGCCGTATTCATTGGAGTCCACATGAGTACAAGCCTTCACGGCGCGGTATGACTTGTCTAATTCAAAGCCGATCTTTCCGGCCCCAATGAATGATTCTTTTGATATCTTTAACTTTTCTTCTGCGACATCAACATGTGTTGATTCTTCTGGGAACAAAACCGCCTGCACTTGACCCCCTACCCAGCTCATAATGAATTTGCATTTATTGTTTAGAGAACCCAAATCTGGGTCATGAAGCATCGCCAAGAGTTGACTTTTATTGACGACTTCTCTTTGAGAGAGTTGACCACCATCGATTATCTTCAGCTGCATATTCACCCTTGATTAGAATGAGAAAGTTCGGCCCTTTATTTCACTTCAATTGTATTAGCTATTTCTTGAATTTCATCTTTCACTTCTGAGTTGCCTTTGGTCCAGAATAGCCAAATTTCATAGGCATCAGCGTAGGCGGGGCCTGCTGTGAGCTCTTCACTGGCCAGATTTCTTGTTTCCTTGGGAATATACGCATCTATTTCTTCTTGAGTTTCTTCCCCCGTAAAGCCGAAGGGTCTTTCCGCAAAGTCGGTCGTGTCAAAAATCTCTAAGCTCCCTTCAGGCCCTCGAATGACCAAAGCTTTAAAGGAATCGGTGGGCTCTTCAATGGTGTAATCGCTCGGGTATCGGAATTCATATTCAGAGCCCGTGTAGCTTAACCAACCATCATTTTTCCAAATTTCCATGCCTTCTTCATTTGCTTCCATAGAGCGTTCCGGCATCGCGGTTTCTGAAGCTTTTTGGTTTTCTTGCCAAAAATACATTCCTCCACCAACGACTAAAGCGGTGATGACCACTGCAGCGACAAGGGGCCATGCTTGATTTGATTTTTGGGATTGCATATATAAAATGAGTGAAATGACTTTGGCATTGTAAGGAGTCAATCTGCTTTTGTAAAAGCTTTGTAGACGCCCAGGATTCTTGAGCCATAAAAATGCTCTTGCGAAATCTCACCATGCGTTTTATACTCCTCCCGCTCTTAGGTTTAATTTGATATGGCTAAAGGAAAATCAGTACCGTACGTGTGGGTGTGTCAAGAAACTCGATCTATCAATGGGTCTGGTTGGGCGCAACGTGATAAGCTCAAAGATATGGAGAAGCTAAAATACTCTCCTAGTCTTCGTAAACGAACCCAACATCTTGCTAAAGCAGTGAAGAAGGGAGGTACTAAGGCGCTTGCCAACATTAAGTAGTTTCTCTGCCCCTGGCTTAGAGTTGAAAGAGCTTCCCCAATAAGTCTCCAACGATGTAGGAAATGCTCGCTGCCATTCCTCCTATTAGTGCTGTCTCAGACCCGGCTAGGAGCCAATGCCTTCCTGTAAAGCGCGATTTTACGGTGCCCACTGTGAAAAGAGCGGCTAAAGTAGCTATAGACGTGCCTACAAACAGTATTTCTGCATTTTTGAATGGAGCCCACATTTGGATGAGATAGCCGACGAGAGGGATGATCCCAATGGAAACGAAAGCCAAAAAAGTCACCATAGCTCCCTTCCTGGGATTAATAGATTCTTCAATGACATTAAATTCATGAGTGAGCATGAGCTTAACCCATACTTTTGGATTGCCCGTAATGATTTCTTCCCCTCTGTCTAAATCTTTACCTTTAAAACCAAATTGCCTCAAAATACTCCGGATTTCACTCCGCTCCTCCTGGGGTTTTTGAACGATAGAACGGTGTTCGTCCTTCTTAATGTGCTCAATACGATCTAACTCGGCCTTGTCACTTAAAAATTTTCCAGTGGCCATGGAAAAGCCATCCGCAAGCAGATTGGCAAAGCCTAAAATCAGAATAACGGGCGTGGATAATTCCGCCCCTACTACCCCGGCTACCACCGCAAAAGTCGTCACTGCGCCATCAATCCCCCCATAAACGAAGTCCGGTAGCCAATTATAGTTTGGTTTTTTCATAGCGCACAAAAGCAATTGGCTTTAGAATACTCTCATTCCACCTCCTTCGTCCATGAAACTCATTTGCTACAATGTTAACGGGATTCGCGCCATATGGAAAAAAGGATTTCTTGAATTTATTGAGCGAGTCAATCCCGATGCGCTTTGTATTCAAGAGACCAAAATACAGCTGTCACAGCTGACTCAAGAATTTCAAAATCCTTTAGATTATTTCAGCCAATGGGTTTCGGCAGAGCGTCCCGGCTACAGTGGCGTCGCCACCTACTCTAAGCAACGACCGGTTCAGATCCAAAAAGAATTGGGCAATGGCCTCCATGATGGAGAGGGGCGTTTACTCCTCACGGAACTTCCTTGCCCCGAGGTCCCGGGAGGCAGCATCACTTTAGTGAATCTTTACCTTCCGAACGGAGGCCAGGGGGATCACCGGATTGCCTATAAACTCGATTATTACGATGAACTTTTGGATTTTTTGGAACGTCTTAGAAAAGAAGGAAAAAACTTGGTGATCTGTGGGGATTTCAATACGGCACACACTGAAATTGATCTTGCTCATCCTAAAGAGAACGAAACGGTGACGGGCTTTTTGCCTGTGGAGAGGGCTTGGCTAGACAAATTTATGAATGCAGGATACATCGATACTTTTCGCCATTTCAATCCCGACGCTTTGGGTGCTTACACCTGGTGGAGCTACCGTACCGCTGCTCGAAAAAGAAACGTGGGATGGCGTATTGATTATTTCTTTGTGAATAAAGAGCTGCTCCCTTACGTGAAGCGGGCTTGGATCTTAAGTGATGTTGAAGGAAGTGACCACTGCCCCATTGGTCTTGAAATCGGCTGACTTTTATTCATTTTTTTCATGGCTCCCTCTTCCACTCCCTTTGAAAGTCGCTTACGTCTATTTTGCCAAGCGAGCGTCGTTTATTTTGCACGTTTTTCCCTGTTTCTCATCTATTTTTGGTTTGGCTGTCTAAAAATTTTAGATCTCAGTCCTGCCACTCCTTTAGTGCTGGATTTATTCAATAAGACTTTAGCTCCTCTAATGAGCTTCGATGTTTTCATGCCTGCCTTTGGTCTTTTTGAGTGCTTGATTGGGATTTTATTTTTAATTCCTCGTTTAGAAAAACCCGCAGCCGCGCTCACTCTTATTCATCTCTTCACCACGGCTGGCCCTCTGATTCTGTTGCCGAGTCACACCTGGCAGGGCTTCATGGTCCCCACCATGGAAGCTCAATACATTTTAAAAAACTTCCTCATCATTGTAAGTGTGATGGTCGTTTTGGGTTTCAGGAAAAATCCGTCTTCCTAATATATTTCGCAAAGCGATAGTGAAGCACCGTTTGCTCATCTTGATGGTATTCTAGAACGGGCCCTAGAGATAGCGCCTCGAACTCATCATAGCTGGGGAAATAGCTGTCCACTTCAAAAGATTTTTGGATATGGGTGAGGATGAGTTCATTGCAGGCAGGATTTTGAATGGCTTCCGCGTAAAGACTTGCCCCTCCAATCACAAAAGCTTTGCGTAAAACCCCCTCTTCGGCTTGAGAATATGCCTCAGCCAGCTCTAAGGCTTCCTCAAATGAATGGGCCAGTAAAACCCCCTCTGGGAGAGTCTGCTCCCCGCGGCTGATGACAATGTTGAGGCGTCCTGTGAAAGGCCTAAATTTTTCGGGGATGGATTCCCAGGTTTTTCGCCCCATGATCACGGTTCCTCCCATGGTTTCTTCCTTAAAATGCTTCATATCTGGAGGCAAATGCCACGGAAGCCGGTTTTGAAAGCCAATGCCTCTATTGAGATCTATAGCCGAAATGATGGAAAAGTTCATGAGTCAAAGGTCAGAAATCTGCTTGTTTTTCTAAACCGCTACTTTAAATTTTATGAAAGGTTCATGTTCATAACCTACCAGTTTAAAATCTTCAAATTTCAGATCCCAAAAAGGTTTTTTTGCGATTTCCAGACGGGCTAAGGGTTTGGGACTTCGTTTGAGTTGCTCTTGGAGCCCTTCAACATGATTGACGTAAATATGAGCATCGCCCATGGTGTGGGTGAGGATACCTGCTTCTAAATCACATTCTTGAGCTATCATCATCATTAAAGTGGCGTAACTCGCAATATTAAAAGGAACCCCCAATGCGATATCCGCGCTGCGTTGATAAAGCTGACAATCCAGGCGCCCATTCACCACGTAAAACTGAAAAAGCATATGGCACGGTGCGAGAGCCATTTTGTCGAGGTCTCCTACGTTCCATGCGTTCACAATAATGCGTCTGGACTTCGGATCGTTTTTAATCAGATCGATCGCGTTTTGAATTTGATCAATATGTCGGCCATCACTCGCCTCCCAGTTTCTCCATTGCTTGCCATACACAGGACCCAGTTCTCCCTTTTCATCGGCCCAAGCATTCCAAATCGGAGTGTGCGCTGCAAGGTCATCGTTGATATTGGTAGAACCTCGAAGGAACCAAAGAAGTTCCCATAAAACTGCGTCAAAAAGGACTTTTTTAGTCGTGAGCAAAGGAAAACCTTCTCGAAGATCGTATTTGCGCTGTATACCGAAAATCGAGAGCGTCCCTGTTCCGGTTCTATCGTCTTTTTTTTCGCCCTTTTCAAGGACTTCGCGCACGAGAGAGAGATATTGATGCATAGGGTTTTAATTGACTTTATGAGTATAATTTTGTAGACTCTTTCTGTAATCACGATTTGAACTCGTCTTTTCCTGTTTCGTCTGGAAGAGGCGTTTTCTTTTTGGGCTTGTATTGAGAATAAATCCAGCTGACTGCAAGAATCCATACATTTGTTGCTCCGTGGGCTTGAAGCCCATAAACATATAAGCTTTTTCGATTTTGTAATGTTCCTTCAAATACTTTCGAAATTTCAAATAGTCGATCTTCCAGCCCAGTTTACCTATGGCCATATGGAGGTTTTGAGCGTCAATGAAGGCGTAATTTTTACCCACTGATGATGCTAATTTGGTGAGGCCAGATTAGCATCATCGGTTGGAATGGGGCAAGCAATAGCTTAGTTGCAATATTCTTTTTTAAAGAAGTTCAGTGGAGGTAAAAAAGGACTGCCCACTTGCAGTCTTCCCGCCAGAGATCCTGTGAATGGGGTTCTTTGGCGCTGATTAAATATATCGACCGTTCTCATGAAGTCCTGGGCCATAGCTTCATTCACCCTTTTCTTAACCATGTCCGATGTATGGAATCCACTTTGGTACTGAATGATCTTAAATTCTGGAAAGTAAAATCTCATCCCTACCATTCCGTAATCAGACAAATCGTGCATCTCGATTTGCTCTTCTAAAAAATTCGGCTGCATATCCTCAAGCCTTTTCAGAGCTAAGGGGACGTGCAAGATATTTTCCTCATCTTCGGCTTTCAGAGCTTGATCTGCAATCTGGGTGCTTTGGGTCGCCAGTCTTCGTGTCGTAATCATTGCCGCTTCCAAATCATTAGCGCTAAACTCATATAAGCGTGCGATAGCTTTTTTATGCGCTTCTTCTCCTTTGGGGTATAAAATAAATGCTGGATCTAGTTGAGCAAGACCCTTACTCCTTAACTTCAGCTCAATAATGGGGCGAAGCCTGGCAAGAGAGGCTTCGTTGTTGTAGGTTTTTCTGTGTTTCAATTTGTATGCTTCATCCATAAAAATAATGGTAAATTTTAAAAACCCTCTTTCCAGAGGGCTAAGGTCTATAAAGTTTAAATCGAATTAAATGTGGCGCGTACGCCAAGCCCTCTGAATTGAATTCAAAGAGTTCCACCATCTTTGGGAGCTATATAGATTTGAATTATTCGTGACTTTTGAATTCATATTTGTTATGATGTACTAGTACATTAGTACGACAACCTAAAAAAGTCAAGCTTATGCGAAAAGCTACCTCTGCCCTCAAACGAATTGCTCAAATGCTTCAACGAACGCATGATGAAAAAAATCTCCGTGAACTCCTGGAAGACCTTTTAACCCCGGCTGAACTCCTGGATCTGAATGAGCGTGTCTTAATCGTTCAAGCGCTTTTGGATGGAAAAACTCAGCGAGAAGTTGCCAAACAATTGGGCGTGAGTATCGCAACAGTTAGCCGTGGCTCTCAGGTAATCCAATATGGGAACGGTGCCTTAACTAAGCTAGTTGCTGAATAGGTTTTGGCTAAACTTTGAGCTTTTAGCCTCTCAATGATAGAGTTCATTCATGGAACCTCTTGCTTCTCGCCTACGCCCCCAATCCCTCGCGGAATACGTTGGACAAAGTCATCTGGTGGGGCCTGGAAAACCTCTGCGAAAAGCGAGCGAAGATAAACATCTTTTTTCGTTCATTTTGTGGGGACCTCCCGGCGTTGGGAAAACCAGTTTAGCCCGACTCTATGCCGCTGCTCTTGAGGTTCAGCTCCATGAGCTTTCTGCCGTTTCGTCAGGAAAAGCCGATATAAAAGCCATACTGGAAGAGCCGAGTTGGGGACGTTCAAAAATTTTATTTTTAGATGAAATCCATCGCTTCAACAAAAGCCAGCAAGATTTCCTCCTTCCTTATGTAGAACGAGGCGATCTCACCTTGATTGGAGCCACCACTGAAAATCCCAGTTTTGAAGTGATCCCTGCGCTCCTTTCCCGATGCCGTGTGTTTACCCTCAAATCGCTCAACCCCGATGAAATGGGTGAGATTTTAAGTCGCACCACAATTGAGCTGGATGAGGAGGCTCGAAACTGTTTGATCGCCATGGCGGATGGAGATGCCCGGCAGGCAATCACTCTTTTAGACAATGCGCTTCAGCTTTATGGAAAGGTTGATGTAGCTAGTCTTAAGGAAACCGCCCAATCTCGCTTTTTACGATACGATAAAAAAGGGGAAGAGCATTACAATCTGATCAGTGCCTTTATTAAAAGTATGCGGGCCAGCCAAGCGAATGCCGCCATGTATTACTTGGCCCGAATGCTGGAAGCGGGAGAAGATCCTAAATTTATTGCTCGACGCATGATTATCTTCGCGAGTGAAGACATCGGATTAGCGGTACCCACCGCCCTTGTGGTCGCTAACGATGTGTTTAAAGCCGTGGAAAATATTGGGATGCCCGAGTGTGCCATTAATCTTGCGCATGGGGCTGCTTATTTATCCAATTGTAAGAAAGACCGCAGTGCTTACGAGGCTCTACGAAAAGCTCAAAAAGACGTACAAACTCACGGCAATCTCCCTGTGCCTCTGGAACTTAGGAATGCTCCTACTTCGCTGATGAAAGAGCTGAATTATGGCAAGGGATACGAGAAATACACAAAAACGGATCTTATGCCTAAAGAATTGCAGGGAAGGCTTTACTTTGATGCTCCTTTATAGAGAGAAGAACTGTTCCATGTTGTAGAGGAACTGGGCCGCTTCTCCTCTCGTCACGAAATCGCCTTGAGCCAAATCCAAATTGCTGAGCAATTCGAGTTCTTCCGCTTTTTCAAGATAAACTTCATACCAGGCTTCGCTGGTATTCTGGCTCAACTTGAAACCATAAGCCCGAAAAGCAATGGCCAACATCTCCTCAAACGCAATGATCTTGGCTGGTTGAAAAGTACCATCCGCGTAGCCGGTGACGGTCTTATTGCTGTAGGCACTGCAAATATGAGGAGCAAACCATTCGTCTTTGACGTCTAAGAAACAATTCACGTCTGTTTTAATTTCTTCTCCTAAGATCGTTTGAACCATTTTCAAGAACTCTGCACGATTCACCGATTTGTTTGGATAGAATCTTTTGTCTCCTTCGGGCATTTCATAGCCCTCCACCACTTTTTTGTCGTAAAGATATTCTATGGCCGTTTGATAGTCACTCTCATCTTTTACATCGGTGAATATGAGTTTAGCTTCTTCCACTGGAGAGGGCGTAGGGGCCGGCGGAGTCACTTGTACAGGGAAAGGAACTCCTCCTGAACTGGGCGCACTCGTGAAAGATAGAGAAGCATCATCAAAAATGGGCCCATAATGACCTAACCACCAGTTGGCATCTTTCCCTCTTAACTCCACAGAAACCGATCGGAGTCCTGCCCCATAATCAGAGAAGGTATTGGCTATTTCTTCCCACTCCGCCGTAGAAGTTTGATCCCCTGTTTCAAAGCGAGTGATTTCGTTCTCACTCTCATCGAGCAAAATAACCATGACTGAGTAGAAATCCGCGGTGCTTGATCCGCTGTCCAAACCTTTCACATAAGTGCTGAACTCCAAGACAGGCTCTCCATCTAAAAATCGTTCGGTATATCCGGCTTCCACTAAATCCACCACCTGAGTGAGCGTCCCGTATTCATAAGAAGCCACAAAACTGTGAGAACCTTCATGTGCTTCTCCACCGTTTATCGCCCAACCATCCCCTCCATCTACTCTGACCCATCCCTCAAAATCCTGTGTTTCAGCACTCGGATTGATCAAAAGATTTACAAAAAGATCTGTGGACGCAAAGCTTGCTTGCGGGGAAACGAAGAACCCTATTAAAAGGGCTGCTGCAAAGATTTGCTTTGCTTTAAAGGAAGCGATGGACATAATGGCGTGTTAAATCCCTCTCATTCTATGCTCCAATAGATCCTTTTCAATCTGTCTTTCCCTTAGTCGCTTTCTTTTGCTTGAAAGACTTTGAGAAAGATGTGAAATTCAGGCTTCCCTTTAACTAGACTTCTTTACTCAAAGAATATTTATCTCTTCCCACACGCGCAAAACAAGTTTTATTTTTGAGATTGAGACGGATGGTGATGGTTTTCACTTGGCGTTGTTTTAAGACTTCTTGCATGATTTCTTCATAGCTTCTGGGCACTCCGTCGCTGAGGATTTCTTTCATCACATCGGCTACCGTTCCTGTTTTATAACCCCAGATTTTTAGAGCATAAATTCCTCGTCCGATCAAAATAAAGTTTTCGTTTCGAATCAGCTCGTTATGCACGGCTTGAGTATTTACACTTTTCTCATCAAATCCCGCTTTCTTAATAAGTTCGCTGATTTTTTCAAAATGCAAAGGGGTTTTTTCTTTATTCAAGACGAAGAGAATTTTCAAATGTCGCCAGGTATAGAGTCCAACTTCATTTTTTTCGGTGAACTTGAAAACCTTAGAAACAGAGAGGAAATTTCGGATGACCCCAGGGGTCAAAGAACGCTTCGCAATGCTGCTCAACTCGGTTTGGAGTTCACTTAAGGCTATAGACTCTTTTCTTTTGTTCAAGAGAGTGAGAGTGGTGGAAGTGATTTTTTTAATAAGAGAAGTTTCCACTGTTTTTACTCTCCAATAGGGATGAGAGTGTAGTGTGTTGGGCTCAAAGCAAATCTCAGAATCCAAATTGAGGGCCAAATGCAGATCTTGTAGCTCTTGCTCGGTTATATTGGGTAAAATTTGAAGGAGCATTTTTTTGAACTCCGTGTCTCGAGCGATTCCTCCTCCTTTCACGAGAAGGGCTTTTGCGAACTCGGTGAGTATTTTTAAATTGGTGTTTTGAGCATTACGTTCTAATTTTCGCAAAGCGGTTTTTTCAATTTGCCTGACTCTTTCGCGAGTGATACCAAAGTGCTCTCCAATTTCATTCAGTGTTTTCCGTTCCGTTTTTTCTCCTAATGCAAAACGGCTTTTAATGATGTACTGTTCTTTACCACTCAGTACGACGAGCAAATGCTCAACTAATTCCTTTAGAGCGATTTCCTGAGGGGATAGGGTGGGGTTGGAGGCGAATATGTTGTAGTTCATAGAAAAGATAAAAGTTGAGCATAAGGTATGACAAAACTAAAAAGGATGTATGACAAATTAATGACAAAATCGAACTAAGATAGTTTCCTGTTTTTTGTCAAAGCTTTATGGAGGGGCAATTCCAAACGAAAAATGGTTCCTGTCCCCTCCCGTTTTTCCTTGAGTAAAATCGATCCTTCAATCTGATCCATGATTTTTTTAGCCATATAAAGCCCGAGCCCCAAACCTTCCACTTTGAAATCATGAGAGCCTCTAAAAAATCTTTTAAATAAATCTTTTCGTAGACTTTTACGTATGCCAGGACCGGTGTCTTCCACCTCGGCAAATAAAGTGTTCTCCTCTTGAAATACCCTGAGCTTCACCTCTCCTTGAGTCGTGTACTTCATCGCGTTGTCCAGCAAAATGGTGAGCACCTGCTCAAATTGAGCCGATGCCGCATAAAAATGCCCTTCTTTAAGGTCAAATTGGCTAGAGAAACGAATCCCTTTAAGCTCAGCCAGATTCGCCATGTGATGAAGCAATTGCCCCAACTGCTCCGGCCAATTTAATTTTTGAAGCTTCAAAGAAAGCTGATATTCCACTTCCCTTAAATGAAAAATAGAATTGGATATAGTGTTCATGCGCTGGGTGGCCTCTTTGATCTCTTCAGAAAATTTATAAAGTGGAGCGAAGTTTTTCCCTAATGGAGACTCATGATCTTGAAGATACTTCTCCAGAAACCAATGGGTATTGCTCAACAGAACGATAGGTGTTTTAAGCTCATGGCTGAGGATGGCGCTGGTTTCTCTCTCCAGTTCATAGAGTTTTTTGATTTCCTTGTTCTGTTCTAATAATTTTTGAGTTTTTGCTTTGATCTCACGCTGTAAATCCACATTATAAAGAATAGCGGACAGGAGAAGCGTGACGTAATGGGCCGCCCCTTGTAAGATCTCTAATTCTAAATCCGTATAGATTTCGTCGAAGGGTTTTTTACCAAAAACTAAAAAGCCAATCAGCGTTTTATCTCGTTTGTATAAGGGGAAACAGAGTTCCCCTAAGCTCGTGAGTTCATTATAAAAGGGCGCGGTGTGTTTTTGGGTTTCGTTCCTAAAGCCCACCTCTTTGGTGACTAAAAACGTTCTGTTTTTTGTAAAGTACTCATGCAAGTTTGGATGGACTTTTTTCTCAGGATTTGAAAGTAGAATTTGGACAGAAGAGATTTTAAATTGTTCGCAAAAAATCTTATTTAGATCCCCTTGGAGTTGGTCCAGATTTTCATAAAAATGATTTTGAGCAATAAAATCGCTCACCACGTTTTTCAAATGAACGGTGTTCGTCAGCTGAAACAATTTATAGAAATGAGAGCTATCGAAATAAGATCTGATTTTTAAATAACTGAATAGGAAAAGCATTGAAACCACCACAAATTGAACCGGCTCATCCAGGCCTTCCAAGAGATAGGAAGCAAAAAAAGCAAAGAGGGCGGCAAAGAAATAGGCAAGGAAATTCTTGGCCCAATTCGAAAAAGTCACTTTAACATCTAAAAAGCGATACCTTAGGATGATGTAGATGAGGAAAAGCCCGTGGATGGAGGCAAAAATGTTGAAGTAAGGAATGATTTGAATTTCATAGGCCACTAAAAAGTTCGTGGAACCGGATAAAAAGCCAATCACATTGGCAATGAGAAGGTATTTGAGCTGCACGCGCTTGATCCCACTGGTCTGCTTATAATGATGCAATTCCAAAAGTGCCGCATAGGTGAAGTAAAAAAACCACAGAGCCAACCAAAAATGGTAAAGCATTCCCGGATCAAAAAAATATGTGAGCGATCCCCTTGGAGACATACCAGAAATGAACCACTCCGTAAAAACGAAAGGCAGAATGAGAGCATTCAGCGCATATCCCATAAAAATCGCTTTTCTCTTGAGATGAGTGATGCCTAAAAAGGCACAAATGAAATGGAAATGAGCTGCGGTTAAAAATACCGCTCCCACATGGAGGAGTTGGAAGGATAAAAGACTGAGCGATTCACTGGAACTGGTGAACGGGAAAAAATACCCTAGGGCCCATATCTCAGCAAAAAAATAGAGCCCCAATAAAGTCCAACTCACCGCATTTTTAGATTTTTTGAATAATAAGAAAAAAAATAAGATTAAATAGCTTATGGCATTGAGAATGGCACTGAACTGAAGAATCGAATACGTGGAGATCAGCATGGCCGTGAGATCATTTTTTCCATGCTACCGTAAGCCTTGCCCCCTTGAAAACCCTGGAAACTGTCATTCTTTCCTTTTGTCCGCATGAATTGATTGACGATTCTCTTTTTTTCCACTTTAATCTCAGTTGAAACCTTTAATGTTTTCGTATGGGAACAGAGCTTAATGAGTTAGATATCGGCAGCGAAATCCCTACGCTTGCGGCTTTCTTTGAGAGTCATCCAAAAGCTAGAGATTATCTTCACAGGTCAACTGAACGCCTGTTTAAATCTTGCGGAGTAGACGCCTCAGAACATCTAGAAGCCCCTGACCCTGATTTTCTTGGAGCATGCCATCAATTAAATGAATTGATTCAAGGAAGTTCTCAGCGTTTTCAAAATTGTGAAACGGAAGTAGAGTTGATAACAAGCTATGCCACTCTTGTGGATGAGGTGAATGATATTTGTGAATCTGTCTTAAATTTAATTAAACAAAAGCGTGTTAACCCTAGCCATTTAATACGATTTTATGAGGTTTTAGTCCCATGGATTTGTAGCGACAATTTCATTAGTAATTCTTTTTGGAGAGCTCGATTTAGTAAAGAAATGTTAGAAGATATCGACACGGAATATCCAGGAAGTAGCTTTCTGATGATGTTGATTCGACATTTTTATAAAGTTAAGCAAGATAAGAATTTATTGGAGCTTAGAAAAACCATCCCAGATATTCATATGGCCTGCATGCTAGATCGTGCTGCTTTGAGCGTTATGCAGCGTACTGCTTGGATTGGTGAAAAACTAGTAGATTACCATCATAGAGGCCCTCTTGCTCAAGAGCCTCTATTCTTTCTTGAACTTGCAGGTGGAGATGGAGCATTGTCAGAAGATATCTTAACTCGTTTTTTAAGTGGGGAGGATAAAGAGCGTTTTAAAAATCTTACTTTAATAGATGGAGATCAACGCACTTTGGATGAAACAACGTTTCCGAGATTAAATAGTCTGAGGGATCGTATCAAAGAGATGGCATTGGAAGTGCTACACAAAAATATTTTCCGTGATAGAAAAGCAATACAAACTGCTTTGAAGGGTAAAACTATAGTGGCTTCTATAGGGTTCATCGATTATGCAACTAATAAATGGTTAAGTCACATGCTAAAAACTATCATTAATGAAGCCCAGCCGGGAGCATCCATAGCTTTAGGCGTGTTTAAAACAAACTATCCTCATGAAGCTTTTATGCGTTTGATTCTTCAATGGGAGCTTATTACCCGTACAGAAGACGAATTGAAGACTATTGCTGAGGAAGCGGGCCTCAGCAATGTTGAAGTACATGGCCTTGCCGTTGAAGGTGATCCTAATAGTGTTTATCAGCTTGTGCTCTTAGGTCGAACTCCTACTCTAAAAGAGCGTGAGGAAGAAGCACGTCTTCAAGGAGCGGCCTCCTCCTCTAATCCGTAGCCTCCTCCGAAGGAAGTTCTAGCAAATAACCCACTCCATGGGCGTTTCGGATGAGTTCGTGCTCAAAACCGCTGTCTAATTTTTTACGAAGGCGGCGGACTACCGATTGAACCACATTGGAGTGATAGCCCACTTTGGCTCGCCACACCCGCATCAAAATATCTTCAAAAGAGACCACTTCTCCT
>CAZHKJ010000003.1:0-1519 GCA_964533115.1 uncultured Candidatus Peribacteria bacterium
ACCAATCTCATCTCTGTGCAAGAAAACGTGAGCACAGGCTCTGTTTCCTATGAAAAACGAATAAAGAAAGGGGATGAACTCTTTGCCTATGGCTACTACGAAGAAGCTATAACGGAGTACGCCTATGCCGCCAAACTAGAACCCGACCAAGATGAAGTTTTTGTGAAGCTAAGCACCGCGTACACCGCCTTAGCTGAATTTGAAAAAGCCAAATCCCATGCACAAAGCGCCTATGAACTCGACCCAAATCTTGAAAATACGGCTTTATACGGTAAAGCTTTATTAAGAATTTTAGATCTTGAAGCCGCAAAAAATATTCTGAGTGAGGTCACCGAAGAGAATCCATCCATTGCCTACGCCAAAGCTCTTTTAGCTCTCATTCAAGAAGATCATGAGACCTCTTCTAAAGAGTTTCAAAAAGCTCTCGAACTCAGTAACGATGAAAGCTCAAAAGACCTGCAAAATTTTGTAAATGCTTATTCCACCTATGCGAGCGCACAAGGCTCTGACGGGGCATACCGAGGAGCTTTACTCTGCAAAGCTTTAATCGATGCCAAAGAATATACCCTGGCGGAAGCCCTGGCCCTCAAAACACTCAACGAAAAAAATGATTATCGAGATGTATGGATGCTGCTCGGCTACGCTCAATTGGAATTAGGAGATTGGGTGAGTGCGGAAGATTCTTTTCGTGCCGCTAAAAAAATCGACTCCACCAAACCCGAAGTGCATTACTTCCTAGCCTCTACTTTATTTTTACAAGAGAACTACGAGGAGGCCATCAAAGAAATGGAGTTGGCCTTGATTTATGATTTTAAGCCCGAGGTAGAAGCCTATAAAATCATCGCTCAAAGTCAAAGTATTTTAGGACGTCATGAAGAAGCTCTAGCGGTTTATGAAGTCATACTGAACATGAATCCTCAAAGCATTGAGGAGTTCCTTAGCCCTATTGAAGCCGCCATCCACCAAGTGAAAGACCTAGACCGCGCCCTCACTCTGGCCGAAAAAGCCATCACAAGCTTCCCCAACGAAGCCCTCGGTCATACTTTATTGGCTCAAGTCTACCTCGCCAAAGGGAACACAGATCTAGCGGAGTCCAGCATCCAAACCGCCTTCGACCTCAATGCCAATTCAGCAGAAGCTCACCTGATTGCAGGCCAAATACGAGAAGCTGAAGCAAACATCGAAGGAGCCAAATGGGAGTATAAAAAAGCATTCGAGCTCAGTAAGCCTGGAGATGAAATCAACCAAAGCGCCGCTCAGTTCTACAACCTGCTCACCCTGCCCACTAACGTCACTCCATGAACGGTCTTTTTTATGTGATAAGCGCTCTAATAGGCCTCATCCTTGGGAGTTTTTTGAGCGTATTAGTCCCTCGCCTTCATCATGGTGAAAAAGGGATTGTGACAGGACGCTCTCATTGCCCCCATTGTAAACACCCCCTCGGAGCAAGCGAGCTCATCCCCCTATTGAGCTACCTGCTCCAAAGAGGCCGATGCCGGCACTGCCACAAAGCCATTTC
>CAZHKJ010000003.1:1619-3805 GCA_964533115.1 uncultured Candidatus Peribacteria bacterium
TGCTTTAGCGGGAGCCGCTCTGGCCTTCAGTTTTTTTGGCCTTCAATTCATCTTATCCAAAGGACGTTGGCTGGGGAGCGGAGATATTGAAATCGGGGTCTTTTTGGGATTGATCTTGGGGCTTCCTTTCACGGCGCTCAGTTTGTTAATCAGTTATCTTTTGGGGAGCACGGTGGGAATATTCCTGCTGCTCAGCCATAAAGCCAGCGGCAAAACGGCCCTACCCTTAGGCCCTTTCCTGGTGCTTGGAAGCATGTTAACCTTGCTCTACGGAAACACCCTAATCGATGGATATTTAAGCTTACTGTACTAACCGTTTAAGACTCCTATGAAAATCGTCATTCTAGCAGGCGGCGCCGGTACAAGACTCTGGCCCATGAGTTCGAAAAAGAAGCCGAAGCAATTCCAAAAATTGGTATCCGAAAAAACCATGCTCCGTGAAACATTTGAACGCATTTCCTTCGTCAACCCTGAAGACGTTTACATCAGCACCAACGCCGAATACGCCGATTATGTTTACAAAGATTTACCCGAAGTCCCCAAAGAAAATATTATTCTAGAGCCTTCCGTGCAAGACACCGGACCTTGTATTGGGCTGGCGGCCACTTTAATTGCAAAAAAAGATCCGGAAGCCGTCATGGCGGTGATTTATGCCGATCATCTCGTTCAAGACACGGAAGAATTCATAGAAAAACTCAAAGCGGCCGAAGCCTTAGCCCTGGCTGAAAACACGCTGAACATCATCGAAGTGAAGGCCAAATACCCCAACGTCAATTTAGGGTATGTAAAAATCGGGCGCATGCTCAGCGAAAAAGACGGTATTGAAGTCTACGAATTTAAAGAGTTTAAAGAAAAACCAGATTATGAAACCGCAAAAAAATTCCTCTCTTCCTATAGTTATCTATGGAATACGGGTTATTACGTTTGGAAGGTCAGCACCATTTTGGAAGAGTTTAAAAAACAACTGCCAAAAACCCATCACGTTTTAGAAGAAATTGCTCAGGGAGGAGATATCCAAACCCATTACCCCAAATGCGATAAAATTTCCATAGACTATGGGATCATGGAAAAAGTAGACCCCAGCCGTGTACGCATCATCCCGGCGGATTTAGGCTGGAGTGACATCGGAACTTTTGCATCCTTACATGAAGAACTCTCTTCCCACCCCAAAGCCAATTTACAAAAAGGGAACGTCTTAGCCGTAGATTGCGAAGGAAGTCTGATTTACAATGAAGGGGCAGAACAAATTGCAGCTTTCGGACTCAAAAACATGGTCGTCGTCAATGCGGAAGGAAAAATCCTCATTTGCTCCAAAGAACGCAGCAATGACCTCAAAACCCTCCTTAATCAACTCCAAGATGACAAACTCAGCTGACCCCTCTGAATCCATCTCAAGCCCCCTCCCCGTGGGGACACCCATTAAAGAAGTCCTCAAACCTTGGGGAAAAGAACTTTGGTTTGCGGTAGAACCCGAATACGTAGGAAAAATCCTCTGCATTAAAAAAGGGCACCGTTATTCTCTTCAGTACCATGAAAAGAAAAAAGAAACTCAGTACTTAATGAGTGGAAAAGTAAAATTTTCACTGGGTGAAAAGGGAGAGGCGCTCAAAGAAATCATCCTGAATCCAGGGGATAAATTGGATGTTTACCCGGGCATGGTTCATCGCGCTGAAGCGTTAGAAGACGCTCAAATTTTTGAGGTTTCTACGAATGATCTGGATGATGTAGTCAAACTTTCGGATGACTATGGACGATCGGGCAAAGGCAACGATTTTGAAAAAGATGCGCGCTTAGCGGAAAATTCCTAGGAACACGCTCCAAATGCAGAAATAAAGTTTAGAACCAGTCAACGGATTTTCTTTATCTACTGGCTTATTTTCTATATTCAGCGTGGGGAAAATACTATAATTCCAACATGACTTATTTTGGCTACCCCATCAGCAATCCCTTTAGGAGCCACGTCCCTAGCGGTTTTTATCATCCGGTAAAAGGGCATACGGGAATCGACATTCTCATGCCCGAAGGCACTCCACTCTCCTTACCCATCAGTGTTCGCGTGCTCTCTATCAAAAACCAAGCCGAAATGGGTCTGACGCTTTTTGTAGAAGATGCTCATTCCAATGTTTTAATTTTTGCTCATTTAAGAGAGATCACGGTTTCCGCAGGCTCTACTGTGCCTTCCAAAA
>CAZHKJ010000003.1:3815-34340 GCA_964533115.1 uncultured Candidatus Peribacteria bacterium
TGGAAATTCAGGAAGCGCAACCACTGCGCCCCATCTGCACTTTGAAATCATTGCCAAAAACCCTCAAGAACATTTGGAAGTGATGACCCGCAGCTTAGGAGAATTTTCAGGATACAACATCAATCCACAGTCTTACTTGGATCAGCTATTCACCCCTCATTGGGCTGACGGGGCCATGGCATGGGCTTTAGAACATCAAATCATCACCAAAGATCACGATCCCGAAACTCCAGTGACTTGGGGCGAATACATCGTAACCTTGCAACGCTTGGCCAAACGCATGATGGAATGGACCGAAAAATCTTGACCGTCGGAGCTCTTTAACCCCCTTCTTCTATGGACTCATCAGGACAATTGTTTGAATTAGGAGCGATCATTTTCGGTCTCACTGAGGTGACCAAAGAATTCATCCCCTCGGCTTATCGTAAAAAACTCACCCCTCTTGTCGCTCTCATCATTGGAGGCGGCGCCAATGTGTATTTGCATGGCTATTCTCCCGAAAATGTAATTTACGGTTTAGCCTTAGGTTTAGCCGCTTCCGGTCTATACAAAGCAGTTCAAAGCACGCTCAAGGGCACCCTAGCCATCCCCCAAGAGGATAAACGTCCCGTCTAAAATTGAGCCCTTACAAAGGAAAGAGAAAAGGAGTATAAAGAAGCCTAGCTCAAAAAAGGCGAGCTTAAAAAAGTTCAAATATGGGACTCCTACAAAGAGTATATCGTCTTACTTCGGGACTCGCTCTAACGGGAGTAATGGGATGCAAAGCTCCAGACCCCTACGTCTATGCGCAAGGTAACATTGAAAAGTTCCCTACAGAAGAGGTAGCGAACGTACAAAAAATTCAAGACGATCTTTTAACTGTACATGCCAAGGTTTTAGCTAGATTGGAGCAAGAAGAGGGAAGCATCATAGAAAATTACACAGGATGGAACCCCGAAAGAAAAGTGGCCACAAGCAGTCTTGGGTACCCGGATTCTGAGTTAACGATCGAAGTCGCCTTAGAGAGAGTACATGGACATATAGAGGCCTACATCGAAGCCCTAGAGATGGAAGGTGAAGGCTTCAATATAGGGACAGGGAAATGTTCAAATGATGTGGAGGCGTGTGTCAAAAAAACAGACCCTTGTTTAAATCCAGGAGCCTTAGGGATGACAGAAAATCAATGTGTAAAAGCCGAAATCAGATGGACAAATATATCTGACGAACAGATCAACAAACTAAGAGGTTTAAACGCCATAATCATTGCGGAACCCTTTTACGATGGATTTATCGCAACTGAAATTCTTCCAGACGAAATGGGTGAGGTCATCAGTCATGAGCTAGTACACACCCTCGGAATTGGCCATTACGACAGGCTAGAAGAAATTCGCAACACCTATGGGCGATGGGCGGTCTACGAAGCCGATCTGGCCTATTTAGTAGGGGGATACTACGAAATAGCCCTAGAAGAGCTTTATGCTCAATAAAAGTAAAAAACAACAGATTCCGTTTAAGGCAAGCAAACCCCCTATGGATGGCTTGTTTTAAAGACACTTGGCCGTATAATTCCCTGGAAAATACCCTTTTACCTATTCGTCATGGCCTGGACAGAAAAACGCGCTCTTGCCGCTAAAACCCTCCTTATTTTGGTTTTTGCCGGTCTACTCTCTTATTTTGATGCCACCACCGAACTCAAACTCGGTTTGGATCTTAAAGGAGGAACTCAACTGGATTACACTATAGATTTGAGTCAAGTGGAAGAAGCCGATAAAACTCAAATCGTTGAAGGAGTAAAAGAAGTGATACGAAAACGAGTGGATAGTCTCGGGGTATCCGAACCCAATATTTATATTTCCAACATTGGAGAAGAATACCACGTCATCGTAGAATTGGCGGGAACAACGGACTTGGAAGAAGCCAAGGCCACCGTAGGAAAAACCATTCAACTCGAATTTAAAGAACAAAATCCAAATCCGGTGGATGATGAACAGCTAGCTTGGGCCGAGAGCTCCGCTCAAAGCTTTTTAGCAGAAGTCAAAGCGGGAGGAAACTTTGTAGAGTTAGGAGAAAAAGCTCAAGAATCAAATCCGAACGAGATCCAATTTTCAGAAAGAGTAGATGAAGATCTCGAAATGCTCCCCGCCGACATCAAAGCCAGTCTGGAATCCGCAAGCGAAGGCCAAATCATTGGTCCGATTGATTTAGAAGGTTCTTATACCATTAACGCGATGGGAGGAATCAGTGGTTTCACGGGGAAAGGCTTAGTTCAACTAGTAAGCCGTGAATCCGTCAGTGAAGAAAAAGAAATTGCTCCCGAAGTGAGTGCTCGTCATATTCTGATCGCATGGGAAGGAGCGGAAGGAGCTGATGAGGAAAGCCTACGAACGCAAGAGGAAGCCGAGATTTTGATTGGAGAAATTCAAGATAGAATCCAAAATGGAGAGTCTTTTGAGGAATTGGCCAAAGAATATTCCGATGATTTCAGCAACAAAGAAGCCGGCGGAGATTTAGGCCGTTTCGGCAAAGGAAGAATGGTGGAAGAATTTGAAGAAGCCGCTTTTGCTCTCGAAAAAGATCAAATCTCCGAAATCGTAGAAACCGATTTTGGTTACCACCTCATTCAGGTCTATGAAAAAATAGAAGCTGGAACCGAGACCGTCACCGTAGAAAAGCTGAGCTACAACACCCTCATTTGGAGCACCACTCCCGATCCGTGGAAAGAAGAAGCCAGCCTAACGGGAGAACATTTTAAGCACGCCGATGTCTTCTTCAACAATGCCTACCAACCCTTCGTCAGCATCACCTTTAACGAAGAAGGAGGAAAACTTTTTGAGGAACTCACCGGAAAAAACATTGGAAAACCAATCGCCATTTTTGTAGGGGGAGAGCTGATTTCCGCTCCCAATGTGGAAGCTCAAATTTCTGGAGGCCAAGCTCAAATCACAGGGAGCTTCACTTTAGAAGAAGCCCAAGACTTAGCAAGAGATCTCAACACCGGTGCCATCCCTGCACCCGTTGAGCTCACCGGACAAAATCAAATCAGCGCAACCCTGGGAGAAGAAGCGTTGGATCAGAGCCTACATGCCGGACTCATCGGCGTGATTGTTCTGGCTCTATTCATGATCCTTTATTACCGTTTACCGGGAGTCATAGCCACTCTAGCGCTAGGGATCTACGCTCTGCTTTTAGTCTTTGTCATCAAAACAGCCCTACCCATTACGCTCGCCTTGGTCCTCAGTTTGAGCCTTTTTTCTTACATCGTATATCTGATTCTCAGGAATAAAGACTCCGGTGGAGAAAAATTCATCGCCTTTTTAGTGGCTTGTTTTGTCCTCTTCTTCCTCACCTTGGTGCTGAGCAGCAAAATCACTTTAACGCTTGCGGGAATCGCAGGAGTGGTGCTTTCCATAGGTATGGCCGTCGACGCCAACATCCTGATTTTTGAACGTACAAAAGAAGAAATGCGCAAAGGGAAATCTTTACAACAAGCCATTGAAGAAGGCTTCAAACGTGCTTGGGATTCCATTCGTGATTCTAACTTTTCCTCGCTCATCACCTGCGCCATTTTATTCTATTTTGGATCATCCATCATTCGAGGTTTTGCGACCAATTTAGCCTTGGGAATTTTACTTTCCATGTTCAGTGCGATTGTCCTCACCCGCACCCTGCTCCTTTTCCTTGCCAGCCAACCGACTTTAGCTAAAAAACAATGGCTATGGGGTTATCTTGGGAAAGAAGGAAAATCATGGGAAATTATTAAAAATTCCAAGATATGGATGGGGATTTCTGCTGTATTTTTGATTTTATCAATCGGATCCTTGAGCTTATATGGACTTCGATTGGGACTCGATTTCACAGGAGGCACCATGTTGGAACTAAAACTCAATAATGAAAGCGTGACCAGTGAATCCATCAGTACAGATTTAAACACTGTTGAAGAAAGTCTCGGGCTCGACTGGGGTGAAGCTCAAATTGTAAGCACTGAAGAAGGCAGCTTCATCATCCGTTTGAAGCACATCAGCGAAGAAGAACGAGCGAGCATCGTGAACAAACTTCGAGAAAGCAGCCCTGAATTAGAAGAAATCCGCTTCACCACCGTAGGCCCAACCATTGGAGATACACTCAAAACAAAGGCCATAAGCGCTTTGATTTTGACCTCCATCATGATCGTGCTCTACATCGCTTTTGCCTTCCGTCGCCTCCCTAAAGAAGTCAGCGCTTGGCGTTTTGGCCTCTCTGCCATTGTAGGATTGCTTCATGACGTCTTCATGGTGATTGGTTTATTCTCCTTGCTGGGACATTATTACGGAGTAGAAATCGATGCCTTGTTCATTACCGCTCTGCTCACCGTCATGGGCTTCTCTGTGCATGACACTATTGTGGTCTTTGATCGTATTCGTGAAAATCTCAGCTACCGTAAAGAGGGTGAAACTTTAGAAGAGACGACCAACAAAGCCCTCAATCAAACCATGGCTCGGTCCCTCAACACCTCCATCAGTACCCTCATCACGATTCTCGCTCTATTCATCCTGGGGGCAGAAAGCATCCGTATGTTCGTACTGGCTCTCATCGTTGGGATCACCGCCGGGACCTACTCTTCCATCTTCATTGCCAGCCCTCTCATGGTTTGGTGGAGCAAAGGAAAAGAAAAAAACTAAAAAGCATTTGGACTCCACCTCACGAGAGTGCTAAACTGGGCCCACCTTTTCAGGTGGGCCTTTCAAAAGGCAAAATGTGCACTCATAGCTCAATTGGATAGAGCACTGGTCTTCGGAACCAGGGGTTGGGGGTTCGATTCCCTCTGAGTGCACCATTTTTTCGATCCTTATTCTCGGATCAAATCCATAAGCACTAGGTAACGGTAAAGCTCCAAAGCCATTTCGGCTCGAGTACGGCCATCGGTGGCGTCAAAGCTTTCACCGGGAGTTTCTTCCAAAATACCCAAGTCCGAAGCCTCATCCACGTAAACAGAATACCATTCGTCGGTGAGCAGATCAGGATAAGGCAAATCCGAAACGACCTGCCCTTCATTCAAGCCCTCCTCATAAACCTCAAACAGCATTTTGAGCGCCTCCACCTTATTCACGGTATTACCAGGGCGAAAACTTCCATCGCTATAGCCTTGGATCCACTCCTGCTCTTTTGCATAACAAACATACTTGGCATACCAAGCCTGCTCCACATCGCTAAAACAATTTTTATAAATCGTAGGATCGGGAGTAATCCCCTGCCCTTCAATTAAAATCTTCAAGAGCTCCGCTCGATTAATGTCTTTGTTGGGGAGAAAAGACCCATCCGCATATCCTTTAAAAATCTCTTCTTCCGTCAAAGCACTGATCGCCCCATAATAATCGTCCAGATAAGAAAGATCCGTGAACAACCACTCTTGAGGGGTAACCGTAATCGACATGCTGGGCTCACCTACAAAATCACCTGCTCCATCCAAGGCAAGAATTTCAAAAAAGTAGCTTTGTCCTTCCTTTAAAGATTTCACTGTCGCCGAAGTGATGTAATCCGCCTGAATAAACAAAGATTGCTCCTCTTCCCCATGAACCCCATATCGAAGCTCATAACCCTCAATGTCAGGATTATTCAAACGATTCCAAGAAAGAGAAACAGAGTCCTCATCATAAGTAATCAAATTTAAAATGAGGTAATCGGGAACACGAATCTCCGGAGATCCTCCCTGTTGTCCTTCTTTCACTTCAGTCGTTTCTCCTGTTGAACCCTCAGTGGTATTGATCTCATCTACAGAATAATTTCTATCCGCATCCGCATATTGAGCAAAAAAATAGTACAAGTAACCTTCATCAAAATCACTGTATTGATTAAAGGCGCGATCTTCTTTTTCCAAAGCAGATACAATCGCATAGACTCCATCGGCTTCAGAAAGATTTCCCAGTTCTAAAACTTCATTCATCTCCTCATCGGTGTCCACAAAAACCTGAACAAGATTTTCCAGGTCGACTGAAGAAGCTTCCAAAGGGGCCAAGGTGACGGAGAAACTCACTCCTTCGGGCTTCGCAATAGTGAAGTAAAAGCTTTCCTCTTCGCTTTCATTGTCAAAATAAATGTAGTTGCTTCCATATAAAGCAGGGGCGTAAGACTCATTGATTTCTTGATAAACTTCACTCGTCTCTCCGGACAAAGATAAAACAGCAGGATAGCTCTCGCCTTCTTCGTAAGGATCCAAAGCTAGATTCCAAACGGTAAAAGTCCTATACAACTCCCACAACTCTTCATCTCCTTCAAAGGCAAGCGCCTCTTTGATGGCTTCATAAAAGCGTAAATTACTCTCATAAGGACGCTTAGCCTGCAAATAAGATTCCCATATTTCTTTGATCACATCATTTCCATAATATTCAGAAAGAAAGCGGGGCCAAATATTAAGTCCATATTCGAACAAAGATCCTTCCGGAGTGATCGAAGCAAAAATCGAGTAATCTACATTATCAAAATACTCAGGAATATAATTTACATAATCATTGATCTCATCATACTGAAGATCTTCCACCCAAGTGGCCGTTTGCTCCGCCCAATGTTGTCCGGGTTCCGTATAAGCGAATTCAAGACCATATCCGAATTGGACGGTATGAAAAAGTTCATGCCCCACCGTCACTTTCAAGTAGTCGGAGGAGAGCCAAGGATCAATCGCCACATACGGATCTCCATTGCTTAAAACACTGGTGACTCCCAAAGACCCTTCAATCAAATATTGATTGGTGTCATCTAAAACAATAATCAATTCACGATCAATACCCTTCATCGGATCCTCATAATTAAGATCTTCAATCAAAACCTCACGACTGTATTCAGCCGCTTCCGCCACTATATCCACGATATCCGGCAAACCATTTCCATCCGCATCTCCTTGTTCCAATAAAAGATCTGAAAACTCAATACGATAATGCTCCGTAAGATACGCATTTTCCTTGATCAAACCACTTTCAATGTCCTCCGCCAAAGCAAGAGGAAGAGTGAAAGGCATAAAAAAAGCCGCAAAAGGCAGAAAAACGAACAAACGATAGCGCATAAGGTGTGGATAAAAAAAACGACGCTCCCCATTAAAACACGGCTGCTGTTTTTTTGCAAAAAAGGGTTATATTAAAAACATGCACTACGCAGAGATCATCATTGACCACCCTTACGCACGCAAAAAGGATCGTTTCACCTATCAAGTGCCCGAAGGATTTTCACTCAAAGAAGGCGACGGCGTAGTGATTCCTTTTCAAAAGAAAAAGATCGTCGGCCTTGTGAGCAAAGTGGAGGTCGCAAAACCTGATTTTCCCACCAAAGAAATCCTATCCATATTAGAGCCCAGCCCTTTCCTAGAGCCCTGGCAGCTCGAATTAGCCCAATGGATAAGTGAATACTATTTTTGCTCAATATACGACTGCATAAGATTATTTTTACCCAAAAATATCTTCAGGAATCCAAAGAAGGCTCGGGTCAGTAAGAACAAAAAAAGTGCTCAAATTGAAGACTTGAACCACGCCCTCACTTTCGAACAAAAACGAATCGTTGAAGAAATTGAACGGGACACTAAACACGCCCTGATTCAGGGGATAACAGGATCGGGAAAAACAGAAATATACAAAGAGTTGATCAAAAAATGTATTCTAAGTGGACGGCAGGCTCTTTTTCTGGTTCCCGAAATTGCGCTCACCCCTCAATTCCTCACCCGTCTATCAGGAGCTTTCCCGGAAATGGCCGTGGTCCACAGCCAGATCAGCGAAGGCGAGAAGGCACGCCTTTGGAAGGCCATCAAAACAGGGGAAATTTCCCTGGTCCTAGGCTCCCGTTCAGCCCTTTTTTCTCCATTCAAAGATTTGGGCCTCATCGTGGTGGATGAAGAACACGAATGGAGCTACAAACAAGACAACAGTCCCCGCTATCACATCCGAGAACTGGCCTTTAAAACAGCTGAATTAGTGGGCGCGAAAATAGTCTTTGGTTCCGCCACCCCAAGCTTAGAAACACGACGTTTGGCGGAAGAAGATAAAATCAAACTTCTCAAACTCACTCAACGTATTCAAAACACTCCACTCCCCGAGATTCATCTCATTGACATGAGAGAAGAACTTAAAAAAAGAAATTTTAGCCCTTTCAGTGAAGCACTTGAACAAAAAATAAGTTCGACCTTGGCTCAAAACGAACAAGTGATTTTATTCCTCAATCGACGAGGATTCGCCTCTTCCACGCTCTGCCGAGATTGTGGAAAAGTACATGAGTGTGATCATTGCTTACTGCCCTACACCTATCACGCTAAAAATTTCAGCACGCCCAGACTCATCTGCCATCACTGTGGGCGCACGGCTCCCCTTCCCGATCACTGTCCAAAATGCAAAAGTCTGCGCATAAAACAACTCGGGATAGGGACGGAAAAAATTGAAACAGAGCTGAGAAAACGCTTCCCCACAGCCCGCATTGCTCGCGCCGATAAAGACACCATGTCAAAAAAAGACAGCTTTCAAACGCTGCACTCTAATCTAATGAACGATGAAATTGACATCCTCATAGGTACCCAAATGATTGGAAAAGGTTGGGATCTCCCCAAAGTCAGCCTCGTAGGAATTGTTCTAGCCGATTTGGGACTGAATATCCCTGATTTTCGTACACCCGAACGCATGTTTCAGCTCCTTACCCAAGTGGCTGGACGCGCCGGAAGACGTGAAAAGCAAGGCCAGGTTCTCATTCAAAGCTATAATCCGGATCTAGAACTCTTTGAATACATCAAAAATCACGATTACGATCGATTCTATGAACAAGAAATTAGATCACGTGAGTTAGCCGGTTTCCCGCCCTTTGGAAAATTAGCCAAAATCATGATCCTTGAAGAAAATGAAAAAAAAGCGCAA
Source organism: uncultured Candidatus Peribacteria bacterium (assembly GCA_964533115.1). Lineage (GTDB taxonomy): Bacteria > Patescibacteriota > Gracilibacteria > UBA1369 > 2-02-FULL-48-14. The sequence continues at coordinate 12,653 of CAZHKJ010000003.1, forward strand.
GAAAAAGCTGAGCTCATAAAAAACAGCCTCTTGGATGCGCAACATCAGATCTTTTCTGCCCCCGCCTTTCTAGCCAAAGTGAAAGGGAAAGTACAGTGGAATGTGTTGATTCAAGGGCCTCACCCACACGAACTGCTCAAAAAACTACCCCAATCAAGCGAGCTACGCATAGACATTGACCCTTTGGTGAGCATATAATCCTTACAGTTTTCCACCTTTCTATTCTTCATGCGTATTCTATCAGGAGTCAAACCGACTGGACGCCCACACCTGGGAAATTACCTTGGGGCCATGCGTCAACACATTGCTTTGCAAGAAGAAGGAAATGAGTGCTACTTCTTTGTAGCTGATTATCACGCGTTAACGACAGTACGAAACGGAGAAGAAATGAAAGCCTATCGGCATGGAGTGGTGCTCGACTATTTAGCCTTAGGCTTAAATCCTGAAAAAGTAGCTTTCTTTTACCAAAGTTCAGTTCCTGAACACGCGGAATTAGCTTGGATTTTAAATTGCGTCAGCCCTCACAGTCTACTGGAACGGGCTCATGCCTGGAAAGACGCGGTGAGCAAAGGGACGAGAGAAATGAATCTAGGGCTGTTCACCTATCCCGTGCTTATGGCCGCTGATATTTTGATTTATCAAGCCGAGCAAGTGCCCGTAGGAAAAGATCAAAAACAACATGTAGAAATCGCCCGCGACATCGCTGAGAAATTCAACCACTTATTCGGAGAAACTTTTAGCTTGCCGGAACCTCGCATCGAAAAAAACACGGCAACGGTGCTTGGAATAGATGGGCAAAAAATGAGTAAGAGCTACGGGAACACCATCAGTATTTTTGAAGACGAAAGTATCATCAAAAAACAAATCATGAGCATCAAAACCGCGAGCATCGAACTCAAAGAGCCCATGCCGATAGAAAACGACATCATTTTAAGCTTGTATGAACCATTTTCTAGTTCAAAAGAACTCGAATCTCTAAAGGCCAATTACCAAGCCGGCGGTTTTGGTTACGGCCGTGCTAAGCAAGCTCTACTGGAAAAAACCCTTGAGTTCTTTGCAGAAGCTCGCGCACGACGTAAAGAGCTTGAGACTAAAGCTATTGATGAAATCATGGAATTCGGCGCTGAAAAAGCTCGCGCACAGGCCCAAAAAACCATGCAAATTGTTTATCAAAAAACCGGACTTTTATGAAATCGCTTGCCCATTTTCTCGTTCTTAGCCTCCTGGCAAACTTCAGTTTCTTTGCTCCTTCAACGCAGGCCTCTACAACAAGTTTAGGATGCGAACACCAATTTACAGACATTGTGGGCCACTGGGGTGAAGAAGCCATTTGCCAGCTCTACGAACTTGAAGTCGTGGAAGGATACTCCCCTTATAATTTTTCCCCCAATAGCTCCATCACACGAGCTGAATTTCTAAAACTGGTTTTAGAGAGCCTCGGTTATGCGATTTACAGCGTACAAAGCGCCGCCTTCTCAGATACAAAAGCAGGGGAATGGTACTACCCTTACGTGACTTTTGCTCACTCCAAAGGTTTCGTATCGGGTTATGGAGACGGTACTTTTCGCCCCAATTCGCCCATCAGTCGAGCGGAAGCCCTGAGCCTAATCATCGACATAACGGGCTTTATTGATTACGATACTTCCAGCCTAGGGCATCAATTCACCGATGTAACGGCAAATGATTGGTTTGCCATTCCTTTAGCGGTAGCCGTGAGCTATGAACTCATCGAAGGTTATGGAGATGGAAGCTTCAGGCCAAATGCTTCTCTTTCTCGAGCCGAAGCCGCTCTTTTGATCACTCGCACTCTGGAAAATTTCTACTAGAAGATTCAAAAAATCCTCTTTCCAAAAAGACTGGACTCTCGGTATACTCTACCCATGCTGACCAAGTACATTTTTGTCACGGGTGGAGTGTGTTCGAGTTTAGGCAAGGGCATCGCCACAGCCTCTATTGGGGCCCTTTTAAAATCAACGGGATTCAAGGTGTTCACCATGAAACTGGACCCCTACCTCAACGTAGACCCGGGAACCATGAGCCCCTTTCAACATGGAGAGGTATTTGTGACCGAAGATGGAGCTGAAACCGACCTAGACCTGGGTCATTATGAACGCTTTATAGATGAAAACCTAAGCATACTGTCTTCCGTCACCACCGGAAAAATCTATACGGAAGTTTTGCAAAAGGAACGCCGCGGAGATTACCTTGGAGGCACTATTCAAATTGTTCCTCACATCACGGAAGCGATTAAACATCGAATCAAAGAAGCCGCCAAACAAAGTGGAGCAAAAATTGTAATGGTAGAAATTGGAGGCACCGTCGGAGACATTGAAGGCCTTCCTTACTTGGAAGCCATCCGTCAACTGCGCCACGAACTGGGGAAAGAGAACACATTATTTGTTCACTTGACTCTACTGCCTTACTTAAAGGCATCAAAAGAACTGAAGACCAAGCCCACTCAGGCATCCGTGCGAGAACTGCGCTCCATCGGTATTCAGCCTGACCTTATTTTGGCACGAGCGGACAAAAATATCCCCACCGATGTGCTCAAAAAGATCTCCCTCTTTTGTGACGTAGAGGCAGAAGCGGTAATCCCGGCGGTCACCGCAAAATCCATTTACGAAGTGCCTCTCAATTTTAATGAATATAACATCACGGAACTCATCGCTCAAAAACTTCAGCTTGGAAACGTCAAGCCTCTTCTGGAAGATTGGCAAACACTCGTCTCTAAAATTTCAGCCAAACGAGAGCCCGTCATCATCGCCTTAGCTGGAAAGTACACGGATTTAGATGACGCCTACCTGTCGGTCATTGAATCCCTCAAAATCGCCTCTTATCATCAAGATTTGGAGCTCGACCTCCGTTGGATCGATACCGAAAAACTCGAAGAACAAGATGAAGAGACCTGGAATGAACTGAAAGAAGCTCAAGGCATTCTTGTGCCCGGCGGTTTTGGAATTCGTGGAACCGAAGGGAAAATTCTCGCGGCAAAATACGCTCGCGAAAACAAGGTGCCCTACTTGGGACTTTGTCTAGGTTTGCAACTCATGACCATTGAATACGCTCGCCACAAACTGGGCAATCCTAGCCTCACCAGTGAAGAGTTTGATGAAAGTCAAAAAGTGGATGCTCAAAATTATGTGATTCATTTCCTTCCAGGACAAAATCACCATAAAGAAAAAGGGGCTACGCTTCGATTAGGAGCCTACCCTTGCGCCCTTAAAGCCGGCACTCTGACTCACGAACTTTACGGGAAAGATATGGTGATGGAGCGGCACCGTCACCGTTATGAGATCAACAATGAATTTGTGAAAAAATTAGAAGGCAGTGATTGGACTCCTTCTGGAATTTTTGAAGAAGGAAATCTGGTCGAAATGGCTGAACTCAAAAATCATCCCTTTATGGTTGGGACCCAGTCTCATCCCGAATTCCTTTCTCGCCCTCATCGCCCACACCCTCTTTTTGCCGGATTCATTGATGCGGCTAAAAAAAGAGTGAACTCCACCACGCCTCATGGCTCAATTTCAGTACACAGCCGTTAATGGAGCGGGCAAAAAACTGTCTGGCGTCATTGGCGCAAGTACAGAAGACGAAGCCCGCAAACAGCTCAATACCTTTGGGATTTCTCTGTTGGCCATCGAAAAAACAGCGGAAACCCCAACGGCTTCGGCAACCCAAGAACCGAGCACTTCCAATGCCTTGGCTAAATTCGAATTTGAAGCCTATGACAAACTGGGGCGCAAAGTTTTAGGGACCATCCCTGCCTCAAATCGATACAAAGCCTTCAAGCGATTGGTCGATGAATACCAATTTGAAGTGGCTTACGTGGTTCCTTTTGGAGCCACGGAAGAAGAGCGGCTCAAAGCTAAGCAAGAAGGGCTGAGTCCACTTAAAGCCGAATATGAAGCAGGAGAGCAAAAAAAATCCGCTCAAGCTTTAGAAGATGAAAAAATGACCGCTGAATTTGAGACGAAACGACAAGAAATGCTCAAAAAAGTTGATTTTATTTTGGAAAAAATCAAAGAGTTACTCACTCGCTTCAATGAAGATCTCAAGCCGGAATCCAGAAAATTGATCCAGGGATACATTGATAAATTGCTGCGCATTAAAAGCAGTACCAATCTGGACTACATTGAACACACCTCTGAAGAAATGCTGAAAAAAGTGCAGGATCAAGAGCTATTTCTTACAAAAGAGAAAATGGGACTGCAAAGAGACAAATTACGCCTGGAAGCTCAAAAAATGATGGCCACCCTGCACAGCAAACCTGCAGAGATGGGGATCACCAATAACATGGAGGAATTGCACAATAAGTGGGGGAAATCTGAAAATCCACTTTTAAAAGGTTTAGGTCAATTTCTTGAACGCTTTCTACCCACCGCAGAAGAAAAAAGCTTAAAACAAAAAATCAAAACCATACAAAATCAAATTTGGACCTATCGAAAAATCGTATGGACCGCGCCCGCAAGCACCAAAGAAGAAGCTCGCCAAAGCTTAAACAGCTTAGTGGAAGAAAAAAGAAGACTGCAACAAGAACTCAAGATTCAGGTTCGCAAACGAAATGCAAACAGCCATGAACAAGAAGAAGCTCCCGAACCTCTCATCACCGAGGAAATCAGCGGTTTTTTAGGCTATCTACTCGCTTTTTATCTGGCCACTTACTTCATCAGTTTTTACATCATGAGCAAGGAAATCCCGGGAGGGAACCCCTTACCGGGAGATTTCAATCTGCTAGAGTCCGAAACGCTACGCAACTTGCTTCTCAGTATTTTTACGTGGCATCTCATTCTGAGTCTACGTCTTGAACATCTCCGCTATCAAAAAGGAGCCAACTTAATCACGCTGCTCACAGGAGCTGTTCTAAACGCCGCATTGGTGTATAATCTTTGAGACCTCACTTCATTCATGATCCCTATCCTGTACGAATCCGGTTTTGTATCCATTCAAACCTTATGGATTTTTGCGGTGATCGCCCTACTCGTGGCCAGCTACCTGGCCATTGAACGGCTGAAACGAGCTCGTGTAAACTTTACCTTGCTCGTCAGCGAGAGCAGCTTCTTTTTGATTTGGAGCTTAATGGGCTCTCGAATCGTCTATTTCGCCACCCATACCGACACCTATCTGCCCAGTTTAGACTTAAGAACTTTGGGTAATTTTTTGGCGATTTGGGATCAAGGTTTCTCTTTTTGGGGAGCCACCATCGCTTTCAGTTTGGCCATGTTTTACAAACTACGAAAATCGGAAGAAAACATATGGAAGTGGATAGACGCACTCAGCGTAGCTTTTTTAGTGGGGATCAGTATAGGAATGCTTGGAGCTTTCCTAGGAGGATATTCCTACGGCACTCCTACGGATTTACCCTGGGGCATCCTATACGAAAGTTTTAATGTGAAATACACGGTACCTGTTCACCCCGTACAATTATATGAAATTGCCGCCATCGGATTGATCTTATTAGGAAAAAAAACGCTTTCTAAAAAAACACACGGGTTGGAAACCGAGGGGAATTCAGGACTTTATTTTGGAACCAGCTATTTTCTAGTGAGCTTTATTCTTGAATTCTTAAGAGGAGATGATACACTCCTAATCCTAGGCATCCGCCTACCGCAAATAGCTTACCTTATATTGGCTCTCGTCTGCGGATATACCCTATACAAGCGAATTAAACCCTCTCAACATGGATCTCATCAAACTGTTTAGCCTAGACTACCTCTTCGAGGCCTACCCCGGCTCTGATTTTAATTCACGATTTTTCGTCTACGCTTTCTTCGGACTCATGCTCCTCGGAAGCTTTTTCGTCGCAAAAATGCTTAAAAACAGACCTTTTGCAAAATTAGAAGCCGAATTCTTCGCAAATATTCCAAGTCGGATGATTGAATTGGCCCTATTAGGACTTCTCTTCACCTTCATGAGAGATCAAAATGTACCCTATTTAGGGATGAGAGCATGGTTACTGCTTCCTCCTGCTTTGCTCCTCGCTTACTTGATTTACACTTGGAGAAACTACAAAAAGAATTTTGCTATAAAACTAGCCAGCAAAAACACTCGAAAAGAAGAAGACAAGTACCTGCCCAAAGCAAAGAAGAGGAAATAAAACTAAGCCAGTTTAAGGACCTCATATTCGGCCTGCCCAGAAGGCATCATCACCGTAACAGAGTCTCCCACTTTAGATCCCATGAGAGCCGCTCCCAAGGGAGCTTCATTGGAGATACGTCCATTAAAAGGATCGGATTCGGTAGAACCCACAATGGTCACCTCTACTGAATCTTGAGTCTTTGTATTACGCACCGTCACTTTAGTTCCAATCTCAACCACTTGCTTAGAGTGAGCTTTTTCATCGACGACCTTAGCCGTCTTGATCATTTCTTCCAGTTCAATAATACGTCCTTCCACAAAAGCTTGTTCATTTTTAGCCTCCTCGTACTCAGAATTTTCAGACAGATCTCCGTAGCTAATGGCTTCCTTAAGTCGTCCAGCAACCTGTTTACGACGAGTGGTTTGCAAGAATTCAAGTTCTTCATGAAGAGCCTTCAGCCCTTCTTTAGTCACCACAAATCCGGTTGATACTTGAGCAGAAGAAGCTTGCGCTTGAGTTTTTTTAGTCTTTTTTTCGGACATAAGAGTTGAGAATTAAAAAATGAAACAAATAGAGAATCAGAAGTAAGAGCGAATTTTAATGCTCTTGGGGTGTTCACGTAATTTGTGAAGGACCTTAGCCTCAATTTGACGAATACGTTCACGAGTCACTCCGAATTCATTCCCCACCTCTTCCAAAGTATGGCCAATGCCATCTTTGAGCCCAAAACGCATTTCAATGATTTTGCGTTCTCGAGGAGAAAGATATTGGAGCATTTCATGAATATTCTCCTTGATCAACTGTCGATTGGTTTGTTCTGAAGGAGAAAGGGCATCATCATCCTCAATAAAGTCTCCCAATTTGCTGTCCTCTTCGGCGCCCACAGGCGCTTCCAAAGAAACAATATCTTGAGAAATCTTCAAAATATGACGGACCTTTTTTTCATCCATATCCATTTCCGCCGCCAACTCTTCGATCAAAGGTTCACGACCCAACTCTTGCACCAAACGACGCTGCGTATGCGTGAGTTTATTGATGGTCTCCACCATATGAACCGGAATACGAATGGTACGCGCTTGATCCGCAATCGCACGAGTAATGGCTTGGCGAATCCACCAAGTCGCATAGGTAGAAAATTTAAAACCACGATTAGGATCAAATTTTTCAACGGCGCGAAACAATCCAATATTACCCTCTTGAATTAAATCCAGAAAACTGAGTCCACGCCCTATGTACTTTTTTGCAATAGAAACCACCAAGCGAAGATTCGCCTCAGCCAACTTGGCCTTAGCCGATTGATCTCCTTTGGCAATACGTCGAGCAAGATCCGCTTCTTCTTTGGCGGTGAGCAAATCTACTTTTCCGATTTCGCACAAATACATACGAATGGAATCGTTGGCAATTTCAGACAAATCCACAATTTTTTTAACCTTATCCTTTTTCTTTGGAACAATCGCTTGGGCTACCGCATCTTCTTCGTCATCATCTCCTTTTTTCTTCTTTGAAGTTCTCGTTTCCCCATCTAAATCATCCACCCCATCCACACTCGCCTCAAACTCATCTGCAACATCCACATCAGCCAATTCAGCCAGATCTTCTTCTAAAAGTTCTTCATCGGTAGGACCTTCTTCCTCCGCTTTTTCCTCCTTTTTCCCCCAAATCATTTCACTTTTTACATCAATCAAATCAATCCCCAGCTCCAAAAGAAGGGTATACACTTCATCGGCAAACTCAATATCGTCTTCCATGTTAGGAAGAGCATGCATAAGCTCCTGTTGAGTCACGAAGCCTCGTTGACGTCCTTTATCAACTAAATCCCGCACTTCTTGAGGGTATTTAGCTAAATTCTCCTCTGAGAAGTGAGCGATAAACTTCTTGGTCCGTGCCATGTCAATTTAGGAGCTAAAGGTTTCGAAGTAAAGCAGGGTGAGGACCTTTTCAAACTCTTCATGAGCGTCGTCACTGGAAGGATTTTTAACCTCGGCTTCAAAGGCCATTGCGCGAAGGATTTCTCCTTCGGATAAACCACTGAAAAAGGTTTCGTCCACCATGCCCACGCGATTATAGAGATCTTCAATCTGTTTGTAAATGGAACTTGCCGGAAACACCGGATCAAGCTTCTGCAGTTCATCAGCGAAGCCATCTCTAAAGGAAGTGAAGTGCTCAGCGTCCAAACGATAATAAGGTTTAATCAAGCCCAAATTCTCAGCCCGTTTCGTAAAGATTTCAAAGCTGGAAAGTTCCTTCCAGAGTTCAAAAAAAATCTGGGGATAGGCCAAAAGGAGTCCAAAAAAATAATGGAGCAATCGTTGTTGGTGATTTTTTTGAGATTCTTCCAAAAGAGCAAGTTTAGCCCTTGAAGAAGAGCGGGGCGCCGTTTTAAGCTGAGCCAAATAATCGTAAAGCATATCAACGGGAGTCCCAATTTCTAAAGAAAGTTTTTTTAAATAATGATCCCTTTCCACCGGATGCTCCGTTCCACTGAGCACATTCAAAAAACGATCGGTAAATTCACGTTTACCCGAGGGCGTGAGCAAATTGGCTTCCGCACGAAATCGTTCAAAGAAAAAATCTAAATAAGGCACACGATTAGAGATGGCCTCAACCCATAATTCAGGATCTTGCTTGACCAAATCAGCCGCATCCTTAGCCGCTCCCGGAATACTCACCACAAAAATCTCCAACTGCAAAGTCTGCGCCAGCTGAACCGCTCGGATCAAAGCCTCTTGACCCGCAGAGTCGGCATCAAAAGCAAGCACCACGCGCTTCGTAAAGCGCTTAATCAGCTTCAGCTGCTCGGAAGTCAAAGCGGTTCCAGAGGTGGCCACCACATTTTTGACGCCCGCTTGCCACGAAGCCATCACGTCAAAATAGCCTTCAACAAAAACCGCCAAATCCTCCTCTTTAATGAAAGGCTTAGCCCGATTTAAGTTATAAAGCACGGTTCCTTTGTGATAAAGTTCATGTTCCGCTGAATTCAAATATTTGGGCTGATCCCCTTTTTTAAGGGCCCGTCCGCCAAAGGCAATCGTATCTCCATGGACGTCTTGAATAGGAAACATCAACCTAAGCCGAAACCGATCAACGACGTCTGAAGCGTTGGAATCGCGTGCCACCACTAAAGTGCTTTTTAAAAGTTCATTTTTCTCATGTTTTTGATCGAGAAGAAAGCGATACAAATGATCTCTACCCTCTGGAGCAAAACCCAGGTCAAAAGTTTTGATGCTGGCCTCATGCATCCCACGCCCGAGAAGATAAGTTCTCACTTTTTCCGCCTCCCCTTTCTCCCACAATTTTTGGACAAAAAACTCACTCGCCTGGGCATGTAAACTCTTCAAGCGTTCTTTTTCATCCTTAGTGACTTTTGGACCTGCTGAATATTTAGGCAAATCCACATGAGCTTTTTCCGCCAAAAGTTCCAAGGCTCCACGAAAATCTATGCCCTCAATATCCTGAATAAACTGGAAGAGATCCCCTCCTTTTTGGCAGGCAAAACAATAAGCCAATTGCCGCTCAGGGCTCACGTAAAAACTCGGGGTTTTCTCCTGATGAAAGGGGCAAGAAGCCTTGAAATATTTTCCACTCTTTTTAAGTTGAACGTAAGGAGCAACAACATCTTCAATGGAAAGTCGAGCTTTGATTTCTTGGACAGGATCGTTCATGAGGAGTCTAGGAGGCCTCAGTATACATGCCCCAAAAAGAAAACTCTAGGAAGCTCCTTTTATTGAGCCTGATTTACTGAGCCTGAATAGAAAGATTTTGCAGTAAAGACTCCAGGGCCATACGACCTTTTTCCCCATCTTGACCTTCACAAATACTCAAAGTCAAAAGCAAAGCTTCTTCTCCATAAGGAACAAGGGAGCGTGCCAATGCGCAAGACCCCTGCGAATCCATATAACGATAGACTTGATAGGCTCCCACTTGAACAGGTTCGCCTGCGAGTTCCGTCATTTCCACAATTTCAGAGAGAGAAAGCGTTTCTCCTAAAATAGTGGACCCTCCTTCAACAAGAAAATAGGGGCCAGAGGCTAAAGCTTCTCCTTCCGTCATCTGCATCAAAGCTCCATCGTACTCAAAATGGTAAGAAAAAGACTTCGCCTTGCTCATAAAACTCGCCTCTAAAAAATCATCTGAAGCCAAATCCACCTGAGTGGTCTGATCCGATTCAAGGGGTTTAGATTCACAAGCCGTCACAAAAAGCGCGGCGACAAGGCAGAAAACAAGAGAGTAAAATTTCATGGCGAGAAGGGAGTGGAATAAAGCCCTACCAGTTTAACGTGCCGGCTTTTTAGAGTAAAGAAAAAGGGCCAAAAATAACATAAAACACGAAAGCGCGGCCAAGGCCAAAACTTTCCCTTCCGTATGCAAGAACAAAGCCACTCCTCCAAATATAGCCGAACTGCCTGCAAAAAATAAAACAATGCTGCGATCCGAATAACCCGCTCGTTGCAAACGATGGTGGAAATGCCATAAATCTCCTTTAAAAGGCGATTGCGCTTTAAGAATACGTCGCACAATCACCCAAACAAAATCCAAAATAGGAAATCCCAGCACCAATAAGGTAGTGGCTATTTTCCCGCCAGAAATCATCGCGGTCGCCGCCAATAAAAAGCCCAAAGACATGGAGCCCGTATCCCCCAGCAGCATCTTAGGCTTAGGAAAATCAAAAATCAAAAACGCTGAGCTGGCTCCCAATGTAACGGCCGAAAGGGCGATGGCCAAACTCTGATCCGTGGAATGAAAATCGGGCCGCATGCTTAAAATCAACAAGACCACAGAGGCCACCACCGCCAAACTGTTCGACATGCCCGGAACGCCATCCATCCAATTGAAAGCATTGACCATAGCCACCACCCAAAACAGAGTAAAAAGATCGGCCAAGACGGTGAAAGTAAAACTCCAAGAGCCTAGATTGAAAGGGATTTGCCACATATCCAAGACAAAAGGGGGTCCAAAAGGATTAGTGATCGAATTGATACCGAGTCCACCTAAAATCAAAAGCCCCGCAGCAAGCAGCTGGACCCCAAAACGGAAATAGGGAGACAACCCTCGTCGATCATCCCAAAAACACGTGAAAGCCAAAAGGACTAATCCCAAAAGAACAGAGCCCATGGCGGAATTGAGAGAAAGCAAACTCAATAAAGGCACTAAAACGCCAAAAACAATCGCAAGCCCTCCCGGATAAGGAATGGGTTTTCGGGAGTGCCCATAACGTTCCGGACGATCCATCAGCCCCAAACGAGGGAAAAACCTTAAAACAGCCAAACAAAGAAGGAAGGTTAAAGCGAAGGCAAAAAATAAAAGCGTCAGCGTCATAATAGGCAGTCAAATACAAGTTAGAGACTAAGAGAGCTTTGAACTTTGCGCAAGCAAGCTTCGTCTGAAATCAAACAAGCTTCGCTCAATAAAAAAGGTCCCACTCGAGTACGCCTCAGTTGGGTCATCACCGCCCCACAGCCCAATTTTTGACCAATATCATGCACCAAAGAACGAATATAAGTCCCACTGGACACCTCGACTGTAAAAGAAACAAAAGGAAACTGCACCTTCACTTCCCTACCCTGCATATGCACTTGAACCGCTTGCAAAACAACCTCTTTCCCGGCACGAGCCAACTCATAGGCTTTTTTGCCCTGGATTTTTTTGGCCGAAAACGCAGGGGGCATTTGCAAAGAATCTCCCCAAAAAGACTCCACCGCCTTTTGAACAGTTTTTTTACTCAAGATGGAGGAATCATAATTCATTTCTTGGACATTTCCCTCGGTGTCGTAGGTGTCGGAAACTTTCCCCAACTCCATTTCCACCTCATATTCTTTATCCAATTTCATGTAATGCTGAATTTGCTTCGTTGCCTTCCTCCCGACGGCCAGCACCAAAACACCGGTAGCCAAAGGATCCAAAGTCCCCAAATGACCAATCTTTTTCTCTTTCAAAATACCACGGAGTTTAGCCACCACATCATGGCTGGTCCAACCCGAGGGCTTATCGACAATAAGAAAACCTTCCGGAAGCATCATAAATCAATTAAGAGGGACTTCAATATCCACGGCACGTCCTAAAATTTCACGTACCACTTTTCGATCATCATGAGGAATGTGGTGCCGGCCCACCACTTGGAATTCTTCAGCCCCCTTCCCTGCAATCACAACCGTGTCTCCGGGCTTAGCAAGCTCCAAGCCCAAACGAATGGCCTCTTTTCGATCTAGAACCTGCCAAAAGCCCATTCCCTCTTCACGAGGAATCCCCTCTTTCACCATCGCCGCAATCTTTTGAGGACTTTCCGTATAAGGATCATCATCGGTTAAAATAATGACGTCGGCATAACGATGAGCCACAGCGCCCATTTTTGGACGTTTGGTGGTATCCCGATCGCCCGTAGCCCCAAAAACAAGAATCAATTGGCCCGTAGTGAGTTCTCGAAACATCGCCAAGACTTGATCCAAAGAATCTTCCGTATGGGCATAATCCACCACTACGGTAAAGGGCTGCCCTTCACGAATGATTTCAAGACGACCTTGAACAGGCTTCATTTTTTCAAGAGCGGCCTGAATAGTAGGAAGTCCCACTCGATGAGCCGTAGCCACCGTTGCCGCCGCCAAAGCGTTATACACATTCATACGCCCCGGAATTTGAAGATGAACGGGGATCTCCCCATTCGGCACTCGATACAAAAACTGCGTCGCATCCGCATGAGATTCCAAATTGCGCCCCACGTAAGTTCCCTTGAGAATGCCGTATTCAAAGATCTGATCCACGGGGAATTTTTGGAAATAAGAGACGTTTTCGTCATCCATATTGAGCACCGAGATTTTACTCATACCCGGTTTACGAGGAGAAAGATTCAAAAGAGCAAACAGTTTCCCTTTGGCTTTAATATAATCCTCCATCGTTCGATGATAATCCAAATGATCCTGGGCGATATTAGTGAGCACCGCAGTATCCACATTAATGCCCCAAATTCGATCTTGGATGAGAGCATGGCTGGTCACTTCTAAAACAAGCACCTCACAACGCGCATCCGCCATTTCGCGGATTTTACGATTGAGCATCATGGGCCCCATCGTGGATTGCTTCGTCAGATTCACTTCCTCCTGCTCTCCAATTTTAAAGTTCACCGTAGTAAGCAAGCCCGCTTTTTTACCCGCTTCTATAAAAATCTGATGAATCATATTACAGGTCGTCGTCTTGCCTTTAGTGCCCGTGACGGCAATCACAACCATGTTTCGCGCAGGAAATCGATAATAAAAAGCAGCAAAAATAGCCTTAGATTTGTGGTAAAACAGACGAAGGGGATGAAGCGGCGGGAGTAAGCGTTGGAAAAAATCTTTCACCCTCCCATTGAAACAAGGACAGAGATTTTTGTCACGCAAAAATATTCCATGCTAAAAAAATCCATCAAAGGACCTGCTTTGCCCTGGTGATATCTTCCTGGATTTGAGCCTTGAGAGCCTCCGGGGAAGAAAAACTTCTCACCTCACGCAGCCAAGCAATAGCTTGGAGCTCCACGTCCTGCCCATAGAGATCCATATCCACTTCAAGGAGATGGACTTCCAAAATAGGATGGCTCTCATTAAAAGTAGGGCGAGAACCCCAATGGAACACACATGAATATTTTTTTTGTTCAATAGTGGCATAAGCCGCATAAACCCCTTCAGGAAGATCACGCGGCTGCACATCCATATTCAAAGTGGGAGCCCCTAAGCCCCTTCCTCGTCCCGCTCCATGCACCACACGACCTTTTAAAAGAGGATAATTCATACGGAAAAGCTAACACAAAACCAAAAGATAAACAAAATCTAGCCCTTGAGCCTGGGCCGTTCATAGGATTAGAATAATAGCACTCTAACGCTCACTTTATGCACACTTACTATGGACTCTGGATCGACCACGCCAAAGCTTTTTTAGTAAAGGCCAATAAGATGGGCGACACGGAAATAACCAACTTCACTTCAGAAGTAGAAGGTAAAAATCATGGTGGAGAATCGGAAGAACATCTAACGATCGTGAATCAACACCGTCATGAAGAAAGACGCCACAACGAGATGAAAGTTTTTTGCAGAGAAATCATAAAAAATTTAACGAATGCCGATGAAATTCTTATTTTTGGCCCTGGAACAGCCAAGCACGAGTTCAAAAATATCCTTGAGGAAAATAAAGCTTTATTTCAAAAGCTAAAAGGAGTGGAAAGCGCCGATCGGCTCTCAAGCGCAGAACTTTCTGATTTTGTGAAAGACTTTTTCAAACTGCCTCAACAGTAAAGGTCCAAAAGCCACTTCTAAAAATAAGATCAGCAAAAACAGCAGGTCATTTTTGATGAAAGGCGTGTCGATCAAACCATGGATAAAAAATACAAGAAGAATGAAGAGGGAAAACACTTCCACTTGCCCCTGAGCGCTTCTTTTTAAAATACGCCAGAGCAGCATCAAAAAAGCCCAGCTAATAAACAAAAGCCCCAAAAGACCAAAATGCACCCAAAACAGAAGGAAAAGATTATGCGGCTGTAAAACCTTATAATCCAAAGGTTCACGCCCCAAAACTTCCGCCACTACCGCTTCATAATGAACCTGAAATTGGCCAAACCCAAGGCCAAACACAAAAGAACGGGGTTCGGAAAGAAGATGAACAGAGCTTTGCCAAATCTCACCCCGTTCATCCAAACTGGAATAATGAGTTTGGAGAGTGGGTAAAATTTTCACATAAAAAACCCCCAGAGAAAATAGGACGAAAAACACAAAAAGCACCGCTCTAAACCATCGCGAGCGGAATAAAGGCACCTCACTATTAAAAAGAGCGAAAAGAGCAATGCTGAGCCCCACCGCCCCAATGCTTCCAAAGGATCGGGTGGCGAGAAGCAAAATGCCCACCGTCAAAAAAGCCACGATATTTTTCCAAGAAAAAGGCTCCCGAAAAAATCGTAGAGCAAAAAACAAGACCGCAGGTGCCAAATAAAACGCTAAATAAACAGCCGAGTCCAAAGGCCCACTCAAGCGATAATCGGGCTGAATATTATAGCCTAAAAGATGGTAAAAAACAGAAAAAAGTCCAAAAAATAAAGCCCCATGCGCAAGGAGCGAAAGCCCCTGCCATCGCTGATCTTCACTGGAGTAAACTTCTAAAAACAAAAACGTCAGCAACTCAGCAAAAAACAAAAATTTTAATGTACTTAAAGCTTCCCCTAAATCAAGCAAAGGAACAAAAATCAAACTGACCGCGGTAAGACTCAAAAAAATAAGCAGGATAGGATGCCTAAAAAAAGACCTTAAAGTAGCCCGAACCCCACGAGTCCACACAAAAATGAAGAGGGTTAAGAGAACAGCCCATTCCTGAAAATAAGTCGAGTAAGAAAAAAAGGAGAAACGAAGGAGATAACTTTGAAGAAAAAATAAATTAAAACCCAAGAGGAAATGAAGCCATCGATTCATGATTTAAAGAGTTAAAGTAAAGCAGCCATAAAAAACCAAAAAAGGTACCAGTGGCTTTCTGTGAGAAATCCGAAAGAAAAAGCTAGGAGCAAGAAGAAGAAAAGATAAGCCGCTGCCAATAAAAATCGCTCATGAATATCCCTTTCGGGAAGCCATAAAAGAGCCTTATAAGTCATCCAAAGACCAGAAACACTCATCACAAAAGCAAAAAACATCGTCTCCCATGAGATGGCAAATAAAGCCGAGAAATCAGTCAAAGAGTCGATCAAAAAAACAGGAGGCTCTCGCCACACAATAGAAAACAAAAATAAACCCGCAAAAAAGAAAATTAAAAAGTCAGATCTAGATCGGAAACGAAAAATTTGGGCCACACAGAGGAGCAAAGCAGGCAAAATAAAAACTTGAAGTGCTTCGATTCCACCAAAAACAGCAGGGCCTTTCCATTCAGAGAAAAGTCCCATCAAAACAGCGGAGGCAATAAAACTTCTCAAACTCAACGCGACCATGGAGGGTTTTTCACGGAAAACACTTCGAGCCATCACGAAAAAAATCAGAGGGAAAATGAGCGCCGAGCCAAACAAAAAAAGAGCTGACCCTGTAAAAAGAATAAGAGGCCACAGTTTCCACTCCTCAAGACGAAACGGCTCGTGTTCAAATAAAAAATAAAGAAGCAGACTGCCTAAAAACAAGTGCGGAAGTCGAAGCGAGAGACCAAACAAAACCCCTTGGAAATCATAAAAAGGAAAAAAAAGCGGTGAAAAGGCTAAAAAGCGGGGTAAGAGACCTCCAGGCAGTCGGCGTAAAAAAAATTCCATACGCTAAAATCTTAAGATTGGATTCAAGGCCTAAGCCCGCTACACAAATCTCGAAGCGCCTTCATTGGATCAGAAGCTTTCACCACCCCACTCGACACCAAAACCCCTACAGCTCCCAATTCTAAAGCCCTACGTACATCTTCACCTGTTTTCACTCCAGCCCCCACAATCACTTTACCGGGTCCAATGATCTGAATGGCTCTTTGAATCAAATCCGGCTTTGCATTAGAAATCGAAACCGAGCCTCCAATCAACTCTGGTGGCTCCACGGCGATAAAATCGGCTCCCATGTCGGCAAATTTCTTCCCTTCATTTTCATTTTCGGCACAAATCAATGAAAGCATATTCAGCGGCTTCATTTTTTCCAAACTGCGCTGAATTTCGGAATCGGAAAGGCGCCGCTCGGAATGATTGAGCATACTGCCATCAATCCCTTTGGAACGAGCCACTTCCACGGGGATCAAACCCGTATAAGGCCCGTAAGTCACTCCATCCATGTGCTGAGAAAGAACGGGAATGCTCACTGCCGCCGCCAACATCTCAAGATCCAAAATCATGCCCACAATAGCAATGTTAACATTCATCTCACGGGCTACGCGTTCATGCATTTTAGCCAATTCAACCGCCTTCGCCCCTATGGACTCTTCGTAGGCCTTGAAGTTAGTGATCAATATAGGAGTGTCAAAAACCATAACAGTGTTGAAAAAGATCAGAATTTATGCTACACTAATAAGATTTAAAATAAAAACAAAACTCGTATGGCCACGTTTCCCAAACTGTTAAAAGGACCTCACCCTTGGCTCATCAAGAAAGGTCTTTTCATGAGCCCAGAAAGCCCGGAAGGGTCAGGAACGGGGCGAAATAAAGCGCTTGAAACATACGAAAAAGAAGTGATCGAAAAATTAGAGGATAAAGATCAAAAAGAAACATTAAAGGAAATTTCCAAGGAGATGGAAAAGAATGGGAAAAATCCTCAGGATATCCTGCTTGCCTTACAAAAGGCAGTCAATATTCTGCAGGAACTTCAAAAAGAGCCCGAGAAATACCGCGCTCCTGCACTTACAGTATGGAAAGAAGTCGCCCAAGATAAAGAATTGACCCGAGCAGATTTCGAAGAGCTCATCAAAGCACAATCAAAAATAGATCAAGAAAAGCTCAAAGATGAAATAGCCAATGGAATCGACAATCCCTCTATTAACCTTAAAGGAAAGGATGGGCCCATCACTAAAGAGTTAAAAGGAAGCTCCTTCAATGTGGGAAATGAGTACACGGTAGATTTTGGAATTGGGGACCCGAGTCGTGACCAAGATAAAGCGAAAGCAGCACAAAAAATCATCAGATTAGACCAAATGGTACCTGAAGCCGTGAGAGCCGTCCTGCTCAATTCAAAAAAATATGGAAAAATCGCCTTGTATCGATCTCCAGATGGAAAATTCCGTAAAGAAGGGCAAACCATTGCCGATCGCCACGTGCCTGTTTATCAAGGAGACATGATTACAATCCTCGCCAATCAAGGGGAAAGTGATCTAACCGCTATTGAAGAAGGAACACAAATAAAAACCCAAGCGGAATGGAGCAAAGAAATAAAAGCTGAAAAAGAAAACGAGGCGGCCGCTCGCTCTTTGAAGGTTGCCGAAGCGGCTAAAGAACGCAACCAAGAAGCTCTTAAGCGAGCATTGGGAGAGGCCGATCAAGCAGAAGGGCTGGTACGAGGCCGTAAAGTGGAAATCCCTGCGGAATTTGGACGTCTGAATCGAGCGGTATTGGAAGCGGATCTCATCCATTTCAACAATGGTGAACAAGTTCTCCATTCCGTCAAAACTTTCAGCCGATTAAACGGAGAAAAAAACCCGATGCAAATCATGCAAGAACTCATTGATTGTAAGGTGGTACGCTTCCAAGAAATCACTCGTGCCGTATACAATAAAACACCCAATAAATTACGTGAAGAATATGACCATGCCAGCAATGACGTAAAAGTGATCGATTTTGCAGAACAAGAAATTGCGAGAATCATGAACGAACATCCTGACTATAAAGGTTCATCCTTCGACGAAACAGCCGGAGCAATCATAGGTGAAGTGAAAGCAGAGATGATAAAGAAGGGCTTCTCAGGCGAAGACGTCTCTCGTTTTTACCTCTACACAGGGGATCTACTCCCCCAGGAAATGGTGCCCGATGCCCAAAAAGGACGCCATAATTTGGACGATCTTCGTAAACAAGTCGCAAACTTACGAGATTTTTACGTAGCCAGTCAAAGTTTTATGGAAGGAGTAGGCCAAATGAGCAGCACAGAAAGCAGTGAAGTGGAGTATTCAGGACATGAAAAAGATGACAACATGTGGAAGATTGAGATGGCGGCCAAAGATATTTTCGACCCGGAATCCGGCTACCCAGAAACGCATCAAACTTGGATGAAAGCTCTATTTGGGCCCAAGCAAAGCGAGACCCTCAATATGATGAACCTGGATCAAAACGTCTTGCGAAAAGATCGACCAGCTTACGAAGCCGCCATCTCTGGAAAAGCAGCCTACGACTGGCTGCGAAACGAGGCCTCTAGCTTCAACAGCAAAGGGGAGGAAATCGGAAATCTGGAAGCTTTTGGAAAAAGCTTAGAACGACTTCGAAGACAAGGATGGGAATTTGTGCAAGCCAACCCGGAGCTCAGAGCAAAATATCAAGAAAAATATGAGGGACTAACTCCGCTAACTCCAGACAACTACGACAATTTGTCCGACAAAGACAGGGCATTGATTCGCTATGGCGCTTTAGTGGAACAAAGCAATGTCTACGTCAAAGCGAAACAAGAAATGAAAGACTCTGAAGAAGCCTCTGAACAGGCTCAGAGTGCTCAGAGCGCAGAAGTGATAGCCTCTTATCCTCCAGAAGTGCAAGGAATGCTCAAAGCCCTGGATGAGAAAGGGAATTTCACCGCCGAAGAGCTGAACCAGTTGGGTAACAAAATAAAAGAAGTGGATTTGGGAATGCTAGGTCTGCTCTACAAACAAAAAAGCACCTTAAAAGAAGGCGAAGTGGTAGACGTAGAAAAAACAATAGCCGCCAGCTACACCAAACCCATCACCTTGCTCGAAACAGAAGATGGCACTCAGGTGACCCTCAGTTTAGGAGTTCACGATAATATTATTAAACATGAATTCGGATTCCACGCAGGCTTGGGAGCCGAAAAAAAGGTGAACGACCGCGTAAAATTGGGCGCAGGGATTGGCCTAGGAAGCAGCGCTAAAGAAGTCGGTGCGGGAGCAAAAGTGAGTGTTGGAATTGATCTTGGAAAATATAAAACGGTTTCCGTAGGAGCCAGTGCCGGCATTGACTTAGATGCTCTAGGCTTTGCCCTCGGAATCAATGTGACTCGCGATTTAAATGCCGTCTTGGAGGCAAAAGCCGACCAAATCGCCGAAGAGCAAAAAGAGTACATCAATGCCGCTTTAAATCATTACCTAGAAGGGCCCTACTTTAAACAATTAAGTGCCGAACAAAAAAATGAATACAAAGCCTCTTTGGCACAGCTCTATCTCAGAGAAATTCATAATCAAGGCTTAGATGATTTAAGAAGCATCCAATTCTTAGGAGCGGGCTTAATGGTCGTTCAAATTCCGGGAACTCCGATGACCCTCCCTGTCCCTTGGATCAAAATTGGAATCAAGGGCAAAGAGCTGATCCATTATTCTCGTCCCGACGACATGCCCGAAATGACCGAGCTCGCCGACGTCAGAATCAAAGAAAAACTCGCTCAAGAAACAGGAGCTGAAATCCACAAAGCTTATGTCTCAGGCCGTTTTGAACTCAACAAAGAGGGTGAAAAAACCATTTCCGACTCGCAAACTCCTCTACTCGAGACCACTTCAATAGACCGCCTCAATGCAGGATTGGTCAAACAAGGAATCACCCTTGAAGAAGTGGATGGCCAACTTCGACTGAAAGTGAAACGCGTCAATGGCATGGTCAATCTTTTCACTGACCCTGCTTCCGGAATTGAAGCCTATGTGAAAGACGGCTACACCTACATCAATTTAGATGCCAGCGACCACCTCACGCTTCGCCGAGTCGATACCTACTACCCCATGCCTTATTTTGGGCACACTCATTACGTCAACCTTTACCTTTCCAATAATCTTTCCGTCACAGGAAGCACGATTGAGCAAAGCAGTAAAGATAAGATCAGCTGGCAACAATCCGATTTAGAGCGAAAACAAATGTCCGCCACTCGCATTGAGCGCACGACCGAAACAAAGGGCGTGGGCAGCAGCAACTTCGCCAATCAAGAAGCCATGAAAAAAGCCGGCATCGATGAAGGGGATTTCCTCAGTCAGGCCTCTGTAGAAGAGCAACAAAAAGCTCTCGAAGCGATTCGATTGGCTATGGGCTCAGAAGCAGAAACAAGATTGAATACCGCAGAAATTCGCAGCACCGCCGAAACCATGCTCAAAGGAATGAAGATCGATTACGTCAAACTCACGACAGACGAAAGCTATACAAAATCAATGATTATCACAGCGGGGAGCATTCTTAAACGGCCGCTCAACAACATTGAATCCACCTATTTGATTCAAGAATTATTGGTGCGCTCCCGAGCTAAAGCTCCGGAAGATCCCCTTGCGTTTGCCAAACACGTACTCGGATGGAACGAGACCGCTCTCATCCATTCCTTGCAACAAAAAAATATACCCGCCGCAACGGCTCAGTCGATTTCAAATAAAATCATGGCGAGATACGGCAGCACCATCCTCTCTCTGGAAGCTGAAGCTGTCCAAAGCCAAGAAGTCAAAAACGCCTCTATTCTGCACACACTCATCGGACCTAAAGCCGACGGCCGTTTGGGTGAATTCATCACTGGAGAACAAGGCGACGTCGTCAAACTAGTTGGGATGGTGAATTTGAATCAAGAACAGCTCATAAAAACCTTCAAACTCACTGAAGAAGAAGCCCAAGCCTTCCTGTCAGCAGAATTGGCTTCCCTCGCTCCACGAGACACCAAGAAACCTTCCGAATTCATGCACACGGAGTTGGGCCTCGCTGTATTTGAAGCCGCCCCTCTTTTATTCGGACCGGAAACCGCACGCGTTCTTATTGGGATTTCAAAGATGAAATCCCATGAAGAGATAACTACTCTAGAGCAAGGAAAAGCATGGACCGAATATGCAAAATTGGTGAACGATTTACGTAGCCAAAAGCAAGTCAAATACAATGGAATGATCCTCACTTTGAACCGTGAAGCCAAAATGGGCTTCCTAGAAGCTTGCCGTAACTTCACCACCACCTTACATGAAGGCCTAGCGATTTTACTGCCCACAGGAGTAGAAGCCATGTCTACAAACGTAATCGAATACCTCGAAAGCATCCATGGAGTAGAATTC
>CAZHKJ010000004.1:0-31854 GCA_964533115.1 uncultured Candidatus Peribacteria bacterium
TAACGCCATTCTTGAAAATATGAGTTTACTTTAATAGCTATTCTAACCGCACCTTTTAGAAGCGTTGAGCTTAGAACAGCTGCATGAAGCGGATATGCTTGTATTTGGGGAGAATACGTACAAAGGAATGGCTGCATATTGGCCAACAGCGGAAGCCGAAGGAGAAGTAACCGCTCTCATGAATAGCATTCCTAAAGGAGTCTGCTCTACATCACTAGAAAAAGCCGAATGGAACAACACTACGATTATTCGGGATACAATCCCGGAATTAAAGCGCCTCAAAGAAGAAGGCGCCAAGCCAATCTACATCTTTGGTAGTGGACAACTTGCACAATCGCTCATGAATGCCGGGATGATTGATGAAATCCGCTTATGCATTGCACCCATTATTTTAGGCAAAGGGCGCCGATTATTTACGGATGAAATCAGCCATGCAATCTCAAGTTACTTGAATCTCGATCACTTGAAAATGGCGGGCTTATTATTCGCTACGAGCCTATCTTCCACTAAAAAACTCCCGCTTTCACAGGAGTTTCTCAGTCTTTAGCAAGGCCAAAGCAAGGGAAGATTACTCAGCAGTTGCTTCGTCTTCCATTTCTTCGTCTTCCATTCCTTCCATGGTGTCGTCTGTTTCTTCAACAGTGGGGACATCCATATCTTCTTCCGTTCCAGTTGAGGTATCTTCTTCTGTACCGCATCCGGCAAGGAAAAGAGCCATCACTCCGAACGTAGAAAGGAGCATTTGCATGAAGCGTTTCATGGTTGGCATGTTAAAGGATAAAACTGGACAAAAGTCTAGTCTTGGATGGACAAGATGTAAACAGGTTAACCACTAAGATGCATTGCGGGAAAGTAGAAATTGACGGCTATTTATATTCCCCTTATGCTCGATTCATGCAAAAAATACTCACAAAAAACAAACGGGCGAGCTTCGATTACGAGCTTCTGGAGCGATTCGAGGCGGGCATAAGCCTCTTGGGGCATGAAGTAAAATCCATCAAAGGGGGACATGCACATTTTACGGGGTCCTATGTGACGATTTCCAACGGAGAAGCCTGGCTCCACCATTTTCATATAGCCCCTTTCGAAAAATCAACTCTAGAGGCTTATCAGCCGGAGCGGACGAGGAAATTATTGCTTCACAAAGCCGAAATCCATAAAATCCATAGCGCTTTAAGCGAAAAAGGCGTTACAGTAGTGCCATTGGAATGTGGGCTCGAAAAAAATCGCGTCAAATTGAGCCTTGCCATCGTTAAAGGAAAAAAGAAATACGATAAACGAGAATCCATCAAAAAACGCGACCTTAAAAGACGCATCGAAACATCGCTTTAATCTGTTAATTCCATGAATAATCACGCTGCCCTCTACTCTCTCCTCATCCAGGAACTGCATCAATACGCAAAGCGAACCCAGGCTGAACGGATTGTTTTAGGTCTTTCGGGTGGACTCAACAGCGCCGTGGCTCTCTGTATTGCCGCCCGAGCTTTTGGCCCCAAAAAAGTGACGGCTCTTGTTTTACCTGAGATGGGCGTCACCCCTCAAGAAGACATCGACCATGCGCGCGCCTTAGCTCAACATTTTGGCTGTACCTTGCACTATCAACCCATCAACAATTTTTTGGTGGATTACCATTTCATCACATGGGAGAACAACATGGATGCTTTCGAACTCTTAAAAACCCGTGTAAGAGCCAGTTTGATTCATCATTATGCCGACAGCATGGGCGCCATGATTTTGGGAACCTCCTGCAAAAGTGACCTTTTCTTGGGCATGGGCGTTAAAGACGGGGAGTTTTTAGGGGAACTTCACGTGATCGGAGACCTTTATAAAACAGAAGTAGCGGCATTGGGCCAGTGGATAGGACTTCCCGATGAGTTGTTCGAAAAAACACCCTCTCGCCATTTACACGCCAACCAAAGCGATGAAGAAGACTTGGGTGGACAATGGAGACAAATCGATGAAGTGCTAAAAAAATTATCCGAAGGAGGAGATCCTCAAAGTCTCATTGAAAAAGGGATGGACTCCCTCTTGGTCCATAAAATCATCCGCCTGCTCGAACAAAATGAAAAAACAGCCAAAGACACACTCGTAATAGACGTGAGTCGCATCCCCGAATCCATTAAAAAAGCCCAAGAAGCCGAGGCTCAAACCCTGATTTGAGACGACGAAGGCCTTGCAGGGAGTCGAATATGGGTAATCAACCCCATCTTCCCATTGGGACCGGGAGGGTAGGCCAAAGGCACTTGGTGTACCCGTGGATGCTTACCTTTGCCTCCCGGATAACTGTATACCACCGCTACTTTTGTTATAGGATCAAAGGACTTAATCATAGCACTGTGCTCCCCTCCATATGGATTGCCATTCCAAAAATAAATCCAAGCTCCGGGAACTAAGTGATCGGGATTAAAAGAGCCAATACGAGCTTTTCCGTTTATAGTATCTTGATAAACCACCTTACCCAGTGCCATTTCTGCGGAATCATGCACTTTTTTGATCCACTCCCAACAATTGGCGGCCCCAAAATCATCTTTGAGGCCAACCGCAGCAGCAGCAGCGTTCACAAGTCGCTCTCCTCCATCTTTAATTTTAAGGAAATCCAATTGATTCATTCCGACCTTTTGTCCGCCGACATTGACATAATTTCCATTCACTTCATCAAGAACGAGCTCTTCGTTTAAATCGGGCACTTTTTCTCCAGGCTTCAAGGGATCTTTCCCCAATAAAGCACGTATGAGGTCAAAAAAAGCCTTTGTTTGCTCCAAACCCAATTCCAATTCGCTTTTATCCTTAACCACATCCGTTTCCCCAGAGAACAACTCCTGAATTTCCTTCAGACGGACTGAAATTTGAGCCAAATTTTCCTCACGAGCATCCATTTTTTTATCCGCATCTTTCCGAAGCCCACTCACCACTTCATTGGCAAAACCCGCTAGCTGGCTAACAATACTTTCAGGACCCGAATTATTTTTTTCCAGTTTGGGACTCATAAATCAGACGTCGGGCTAAGAGGATGGAGTTGAAGCAAGCTGAGCCTGGTAGAGCCCTGCCACCTTTTTAACGTTCTCAGCCAGTCCATAAATCACCGTCGCATAGTCTTTATAGGTTTCGACCTTATCAACTCCAAATTGAGGGTAAGATCGGCCTGGGTCAGATACCGTTCCCGCCGGACCACCCTTTTCAACAAAAGCAATCATCTTTTTTGCCCCCGTAACCCCTTCATGGTGGCCGAGATAGATTTTTACAAGGAAATCGTCTTGGTTTGGATCTAGATTCAAGGCTGTAGCAATGCGCGAGATATTCCATGCCACAGCGGTGAAAGCCGCCTCCGGATCAGTAGAAGGCTTGCCTTTTAAAGGGTCTCCAACCGGCAAGCTCTTTTGAAAATCTTGCCAAGTGGGACCTGTAAATTGCCCCAATCCTGTCGCAGTGTTCTCTGGTTTATCGGAGTTCCTTGCGTTTGGATCAAAGGTAGACTCAGCGTAAACAATCGCCAAAATATTAGCTGTTCCATTAGGGCCTAATCCGTAGCGCTCACTCGCCACTTCTGCCATAGAGGTCAACTTCGGATTTTCTTCTTTCGCCTGAGCAAGCTGATCAAGCGCCGTTTTGTCTTCTTCAGTATTTTCCGAATTTTCTGGATTGCCAGGATTTTCCCCATCTTCACCTTCGTCCGCAGCCTCTTCTCCCTCTGCCTCCTCTCCCTCTGCCTCCTCAGCTTCTTCCTCCTCCACCCCAAAAAATAACTTAAAAGCCAAAATCATTGCCGCCACAAAGCCTCCCCCTTCCTCATTGAAACGCTTCCACACTCTATCCCAAGCGTCTGTAAAGCTCACTCCTTCGGCTGCTGTTTGGCCCTCTTCTTCGGCGGCTGCACTCGTCACATCATCTTGTAAAGAAGCTATGCGTTCCTCAGCTGCTTTCTCATCTGCTGCTTCAGCTGCCTTGACTTCTTCCTCCCTATTTTTACCATTAGCAATGGTTTCTGCAGCAGCCTGCACTTCCGCTGCTTGATCTGGCGGAAGCTTAGGAAGTTCTGCAGCAAGAGCACTCAGGTTTACTTGCGTATTCCCCACAACAACTTTTTCCGCTTCCCCTTTCGGAGGGGCTTCCGCTGGAGCAGCTGCCTGTGGAGGGACGGCTGGCGGAGCTTCAGGAGCTCCCGACGGTGTATCCGGTCCTGGGGTCATAAGAGAAGAGTAATCTCAATTGAATCTTAAAATAATAGCACTTTTCAGAAGATTTTCATAGAGGAATCTGCTAATCTAGCGCCATAGCCAAAGAAACCATGATTCATCCTCACATTTTTCGCGCCTACGACATCCGTGGAATCGCTCACATTCCAAGCCCCGGAAGCGACCCTGATTTAACCCCCGAAAGCATCTTTCTGATAGGTAAAGGGGCAGGAAGCTATTTGCGGCGTCATTTTGGGTCAAAAATCGCCTTGGGCTACGACTGCCGACTCAGCACTCCAGATCTGTCTAAAGCCTTTTTAGAGGGCCTAAAAAGTGTAGGCTGCGAGGTCACTTTACTGGGGATGATTTCCACCCCCATTTTCTATTTTTCGGTCTGTCATTATGGTTTTGATGGGGGTGCCATGATCACCGCGAGCCATAATCCAAAAGAGTACAACGGAATAAAATTGGTGGGCAAAGAAGCCCATTCCATCTGTGGAGAAGAACTTCAAGATTTGCTCAAGCTCATCCAAACAGAGGACTTCGACACACCATCTCCTGAAGAACTTGCCCTAATATCAAGTGCGGGAGCCACAAAAGAAATCGACCCTTTCCCTGATTACGTCAAAAAAATCACTTCTATTGTTCAGCTGGCTCGACCTCTCAAAGTAGTTCTGGATGCCGCAAATGGGGCTACCGGCCCTTACATCCGTCCCCTCTTCGAAGCCTTAGGCTGTGAAGTGATCGCCCTGTACGAAACGCCCGATGGAAACTTCCCAAATCATGAAGCGAATCCGGAAGAAGAAAAAAACATGGAAGATTTGAAAAAAATAGTGCTCGAAAATAAAGCGGACTTAGGACTAGGTTTCGACGGAGATGGGGACCGCGTGGGACTGGTGGATGAAAAAGGCAAACACTACAGTGCCGATCTACTGCTTTTACAACTCGCTCGAGAATTGCTTTTGCGCAAACCCGGCTCAAAAATCATCTTCGACGCCAAGGCTTCTCAAGTTTTGATTCATGATATTGAAAAATACGGAGGGATTCCTCTCATGACCAAAACAGGCCACTCTTTCATCGAAAAACGCATGCAAGAGGAAGCCGCCCTTTTGGGAGGCGAAATCAGTGGGCATCTCTTTTTTGCCGAAAACTATTATGGCTTTGATGATGCGTTTTTGGGAGCTGCTCGCTTATTGGAGCTCTTATCCAAACAAACAGTTCCTTTTTCGGAGCTTTATGCCGATGTGCCCGTCACGGCTTGCACACCCGAATTCAAGTCCCCCTGCCCGGACGACAAAAAATTCGCCATCGTGGAGGCCCTCACCCGTTCCTTCAGCGAAAAATATCCCTGCATCACCATTGATGGCGTACGCGTGAATTTTGACGACAGTTCATGGGGTGCGGTTCGATGCAGCAATACCTCCCCCAACTTAACTCTGCGATTTGAAGCACCCAATGAAACTCGCCTCAAAGAGATCATCCAATCCATGCTGGTCGAGCTCGAAAAATACCCCGAAATAGGCCTGTGGTGGAGTGCTCCTTATAAAAACACTTCTAGCCTATGAGCACGCCTATCCTCGTTACTGGGCTGCTTTTAATTCCCATTTTAGGTGGATTTTTTGTCTACGCTTCTTTAGCCATGCGCCACGCAAGCCGCTTCCGATATCTCAGCAAACGAAGCATCTACGCCACACTGCTTTTTATGGCCATTAGTGCAAGCGTGATTTTGGCCATTCTAGGAACTTACATCGGAATTTTAATGGACGCTTAAGCGTCCACCGCCACCTAGAATAAGGTCCCTTCGGCTGTAAAAATGGGCAGATCCGAAGCGGGAGCGTACTCTAAAATAAAGGAATTGTAGAGTCCATTCGTCGCGCCATAGTCGGAAAGCATTTCACCCTCATTACAAAGCTCAGGACTAGCCGTTGAATCAGGCAAGCTGGTCACTGGATCGATAGGGAAGCATAAACGATATTGACGAAGAAGATTGAGGTCATGCTCACGAGCTTCGTCGTATCCTCCGGTCGTACCATCCCCTAAATCATATTGACCGCCGGCATCCGTACTCACCGCCTCCGCAGCCCCATTAACCGTGTTACGAGCCACCAAAGATCCATTCAAGTACAGTTGATTAGACAGGGTTTCCAAGCGAGTTTCATCATTGATCCAAACAGGAGTATCGCTGCTAACAGCCGCTCCATCATAGCTATATAAAGAGCCATCCAAGAAGAAGTTCGCATATAAATCCGTCACTTCCGGATGAACATAAACATTCCCACCCACTCCCGTGTCTTGAAACGCAATCACTCCTAAGCGTCCTCCGGTAATATCCCCTTTAATATAAACATTTCCACCCACCGTCACGAGGGTTTTATCGGTAAAAGCCGACGAGCCATTCACCAGGACATCCCCTCGAGCAAACAAAAGCCGTCCATTCATCAGACTCAATATGCCAGAGCTGGGATTCATTTCATCATCCAAAGCCCCAGGACCGGCACTTTGCCCCAAAGTATAGCGGAGCAACTGAGCGTACATTTTATTACGCAACTTAATGGTTTCGGTGCTGCCCAAAACAGAAATTTGATCCAGATTCGTTAGAACACTTTCATCATTCAAAACAGAGTTGATCGCCCCAATCACCAGCATGGCCTGTGGATCATCATAACGATCGATCAAAGGCAAATAACCGGTGTAGTAACAGGATTCAACGGTAGGATCGCCCTCATAAGTCACTTGATCACAAACCCATTGTTCCGCGGTGGGAGCCGTAAGCGTGTTGCTAGGCGTACCTTCAGGAGCCGTGCCCGTACAACTCGCTGCACGCTGACCATAACCCATATTGATGCTTGCCGTGTAATCATTGGAATAAGACCCCGCAGACAGAGAGATGGCCTCAAAACTGCAATCCGGGTCCTCGTCACTGTCTCCACTGGCGGTATCCATAATAAGGTAACGATCTTCGGCAGCACTTGTACTGCCCTCACTTTCCGCATCGAGTTGATAGTAAACCGTGAAAGCAGGTTTAAGAGGAATGGCACGCGCTTGAGCCTCCAAAGACGCATCATAAACAGTAGCCCTTGTAATCAATTCCATATAAGGAGCGCTGCTGTAACGATCCACCTCATTTGAAATTTGCGTATATTCTTCCCCATCATAGGCCGCTACGTAGCTCATCGGTTGGAAGCGAGGTCTAAAACTCAAATAGAGGCCATCCGCCGTTCCATCTTGATCAAGATCCGTATTGTAATTAGGCACATGATAGTAAAGATCTGAAGCCGCTTGATTAATTTCGATCAAAACTCCATTGCCGGCAGCCACCCCATATTCCCGTCCCATGTTTAGATCAAAATCCACCAATACCGCTTCAAACCCAACCATATTACGTGCATTCTCACGCAGGAAAAAAACTTCATCCTTAGCGTCTTCACTGCTGGACGCTCCCGTACAAGCACTTGGCGAACCGGTGGCCTCCACCCCATACATCCACTGGTCTTCATAAATCCATCGGCAGCCCTCACGATCCACATAATGCTCTATCGTCGAGTCCCCATCCGAATCATAGCCCAACATGTTGGAAGTGGGAGAACCCGAATAGACGAAAATATTGGCACTCCAAGAACCATCACTTTCGGTCATGCCGCAATAGTCATCCGCAGAAGTACCAGAGCAACCTAAGTATAAGTTGTCCGTGGAAACATAAATGGCTTCCCCTTCATTCGTCACTTGATTAAGAAAGACTTCACCAACTGTTGCCAGGGCCAAATCAATAGTATTTGAGGCGAAGTCACTCTCCTCCAAAAACTCACCCGCGGTCGCATCCCACCATTGAACTCGAACACGCCAATACTGAGCAAAATCAGAAAATGGAGCCGTGTCTAAACTGACATTGTGAGGTGTAATGGTATCGGAGTCATTCGCCAAAACATCCACAAAAACCTGGATTTCATGAGGAGGAAGCTCCATGGTCAAAGCACGGAAAGAAATGTATCCCAAACTATCATTCCACGCATAACCCACCACCACCCCGGTGTCCACATTCGTACGAACTCGAAAACTGTTGCTAGAAACAGTCCCTCCACAACTGGCTGCCCCCGAAGTGCCATCGCCACTCACACAATTCCAGTCAAACCAAACCCAAGGATTCGTTCCTGTGAAAGAAGCGTCCGTGATTTTTCCATAACCGGACCAATAACCCGTCGTTTGATCCACCGTCACTCCATAACCCAAACCGACCAAATCCACGGTGTAAGTCGTCGCACTGCCAACATGCAAAATGACCTCTGATTCACGAGCATTAAAGGTGCTCTGATCTTTATAAAAGTTTCCGCTGCTGTCCGCACAAGCCTGTTTTCGATCGGGACTCACGCTATCGACATCAACGTATTTAGACTGATAGGCAAGTGATGAGCCCATCAAAAAACCACAAGGGTCTTCTACAGCAAAGCCGTCTCCAGGAACATCCGTCGCGGTCAATTCAACATCATCTTCAACAAAAGGAACGTCTTGGGTGCGGGATACATAAATCCCCCCCGCCATCAAAACAAACAAGAGGAGTAAAAAAAGAGCATTTTTCTTCATGGGCGTAGAGCGTGAAATGGATAAGTCTATTCTAGCAAAAAGCTAGCCTCGAGGCTAGCTTTTTGCGTAGTAAACTCTAGACCTAAACAAAGCTTCCTTTTAAAACTCGGCCAACTCCATGGTCAAACCTGTAAAAGGAATGAATCCAAGGTTGTCGTTCCAGGCATAACCCGTAACAGCACCTGTAGCCAGATCCGTTTTTACACGAAGGTCGGAACTAGAAACGACTTCATCACACAAGGCCGGCCCGGATGTTCCATCGGCAACCTCACAATTCCAGTCAAACCAAACCCAAGGATTCGTTCCCGTAAAAGAAGCGTCCGTGATCTTTCCATAACCGGACCAATAACCCGTCGTTTGGTCCACCGTCACTCCGTAGTCAGTATCCGCTAGATCAAGGTTATAAAAAAGGCTCGCTCCATAACGAAGAATGACTTTTGAATCACGAGTCAAAAAGAGGGTCTTGGTGTTCAATTTAGAATAAAACTTTCCATTCTCGTCAGCACAAGCCTGAAGACGATCAGGACTCACTCCATCTACATTAATGTATTTCGCTTGATAAGACTCAGAAGATCCCATTAAAAATCCGCAAGGATCTTCCTCCAAAAACCCATTTCCAGGAGTATCGGGCAAAATAATACTTGGAGTAGCAGCCGAAAAAGACGCTTGTGAATCTTTAGAAGCATAAAGACCTCCCATGGTGAGAACCAACAAGAACAGGGAGTAAAAAAGAAGATTTCTCTTCATAAAAAAAGGATAGAAATAAAAATACATGAATATAATACCATGTTTTTGGTAAATACGCTAGCCGTTTAGCTCACCTAAGAAGCTAGCTATTTTATGGGTCACGCCTTTTTTGACTTCGACTTCGATTTAGGCTTGGGCTTAGGCTTTTCTTTTTTCTCAGCCCGTTCGTTCGCTTGGGAGCGCAGCTCCATGGCATGTTCAGAATCATTAGGCTTTTCCCACACGGCAAATTTACACTTTGGAAATCGATTGCAACCATAAAACGGCTTGCCCCCACGTTTTGTTTTTCGCTCCACCAATTCCCCTTCTTTACATTCAGGACACTTAACCCCAATAGGCTTAAGGATGCTTTCTGTCGTTTTACAAGTAGGATAGTCCGTACAGGCCAAATAATCGCCAAAACGTCCTCGTTTCACCTCCATGGACTTCTGACACGTAGGGCAGGTTTTGTCTGCAAATTTAAGCTTAAGTTCCTCCAACTCTTTTTCTTTTTCCGGATTGGACTCTACCGCTTCGGCCTCCATAGGCTTCGCGTTTTTACACTCAGGAAAATTCGTGCAAGAAAGAAATTTTCCATAGCGGCCAAACTTCACCATCATGGGTTTACCACATTGATCACAAATTTCATCTGTTTTTTCGGTGATCACATCTTCCTTTTTCAAGGTTTTCATTTTTTCATCCACCAGGTCATGAAAAGGTTCATAAAATTCTCGGATCTCCGCTTGCCATTTCTCTTCACCCTCCTCAATTTGGTCCAAAATTTCTTCCATGTGCACGGTGAATTGATAATCTAAGATTTTTGG
This sequence comes from uncultured Candidatus Peribacteria bacterium, assembly GCA_964533115.1. Taxonomy (GTDB): domain Bacteria; phylum Patescibacteriota; class Gracilibacteria; order UBA1369; family 2-02-FULL-48-14. Next base: position 10,301 of record CAZHKJ010000004.1, read on the forward strand.
AAAGTGCTCTACCAAGAAATCATTCACTAAAAATCCAATATCCGTAGGAGAAAGTTGTTTTTTTTCACTCTTAATATATCCGCGAGACAGTACGGTAGAAATAGTCGGTGCATAAGTGGAAGGTCGTCCAATGCCTTCGGCCTCCAGCTTTTTAACCAAGCTCGCTTCGGTATAACGAGGAGGCGCTTTAGTAAAATGCTGTTCTGGAAGATATTCTTTTAAAACAGGCCTTTCTCCTTCTTTCAAAGGAGGGAGCAATCTTGCATCATCCTCTTCTTCCTCACCCAAATCTCTTCCTTCGGTATAAACCGCAATAAAACCCGGAAATCGAATCGATTGACCCGTCGCTCTAAAAGTATAATCGTTCGCTTGAATATCCACACCCACTTGCTCCAAAAGAGCCGCTGCCATCTGACAGGCCAAAGTTCGCTTCCAAATGAGTTCATACAAACGAAGCTCATCTTTAGAAAGATAATTTTTCAAAGAAGCCGGTGTACGAGAAAGATCGGTAGGACGAATAGCTTCATGCGCCTCCTGAGCACCTTTCTTCCCCTTGTAGTAACGAGGTTGAGGCAAAGCGTATTCTTTGCCATAGTGTTTACTAATCACTTCCTGCGCTTGAGCCAAGGCCAAAGGGGAAAGATTCACCGAGTCGGTACGCATATAAGTAATAAGCCCTTCATGACCCGTTTCCAATTCCACTCCCTCGTATAAGTGCTGTGCCACCATCATCGTCTTCTTCACCGAAAAGCCCAATTTACGTGCCGCTTCTTGCTGTAAAGTCGACGTGGTAAATGGCGGAGACGGATTGCGATTCACTTCTTTTTTCTCCACAGAAGTGATCAGGAATTCAGCCCCTTTTAAGGCCGCCAAAACCGCTTGAGTCTCTGCCTCATTATGAAGCTGAATATTTTTACCTTTATATTTAGAAAGTTTTGCCTCAAAAGTTTCTTTACCCTTTTCAGAACTGAGTCGAGCTAAAAGACTCCAATACTCCTCGGGTTTAAAGGCTTGGATCTCTCGTTCACGTTCTACTACTAAACGCACCGCAACACTTTGCACACGTCCCGCAGAAAGCCCGTATTTGATTTTCTTCCAGAGCAAAGGCGACAATTCATAACCCACCAAGCGATCTAAAATACGCCTGGCCTGCTGGGCATCCACCAAATGCTTATTGATTTGGCGAGGATTTTCGATCGCAGAAAGAATGGCAGGCTTAGTGATTTCATGAAAAACAATCCGTTTTAAATCTTTGCGCTCGGAAAGATCCAGAGCTTCCACCAAATGCCATCCAATAGCCTCTCCTTCGCGGTCCTCATCCGTTGCGATGTAAACGGTTGTCTTGGGGCCAATCTTCTTGCTGAGCTCATCAATAACTTTTTTCTTATCCTTGGGAACCAAATAGCTCGGCTCAAAATTATGCTTCACATCAATTCCCATTTTTGTTTTAGGAAGATCTCGCACATGCCCAAAAGAGGCCATAACCGTATAATCCGACCCCAAAAACTTGGAAATCGTTTTAATTTTACCAGGAGACTCTACAATAACGAGATTTTTGGAGGGCATCTTAGCTCTAAGATAGGGAGCCTACCCCTCCCTTGTCAAATGATTGATGCTCAAAGACTCGCATGAAACTTGAAAACAATTCCGCAGTGAGGCTCGCTTTTTCGCTTGTCTTAAAGCAGAGCCGAATTATAATGAACTGGATTTATTCCTAACTCCACCGCCATGACGAAAGGAGACCTAATCAACATCGCCGCTCAAAGCGCGGGCATCACTAAAAAAGCTGCAACTGAAGCTTTAGAAGCTGTTTTAGAAGCTGTCACAACAAGCCTTGCAAAAGGTCAAAGTGTAACATTAACAGGATTTGGAACTTTCCGTATTTCAAAACGCGCTTCTCGAACCGGAGTTAATCCACGCAATCCATCCCAGAAAATCAAAATCCCATCCATGACACTCCCCGCTTTTAAAGCTGGAAAGTCCCTCAAAGATGCGGTTCGTTAGTCTGATTTGAGCTCTTGAAGTCTAAAGCCCTGCACCTCTGCGGGGCTTTTCTTTGCACTTCGCCCCTTTATTCCAAAGAAGCAGTCTGCTAGAATACCGCCACAAAAGATCTTATGAATGATGCTTTAAGCCATTTACAAAAGGAAGCGAGCACTGCTTTCCAAAGTGCGGATTCTCTCGAGCTTTTAAAACAAGCCGAACGAAACTACTTGGGGAAAAGTGGTCAAGTCACCGAACTGCTCAAGGGCCTCAAGGATTTACCCCCCGAAGAAAAGAAAAACTTTGGAAAAGCCGTGAATGAATTAAAAGTAAAGCTGGAAGAACTGTGTGCAAAACGTCAAAATGAACTGGAGCGAGCCGACATCAATCGCAGTCTGGAAGAAGAATGGATGGATCTCAGCATCCCGGGTAAATCGACCTCCATCGGACACATTCATCCCTTGGCCCAAACACAGGAGGAAGTCGAACAGATTTTTCAACAAATGGGATTCACCGTCATCGATGGCCCTGAAATCGAAAGTGAATTTTATAACTTTGAAGGGCTCAACATCCCCGCCTACCATCCTGCACGAGACATGCAAGACACGTTCTTCTTGGACCATGCTCCGGATGAAACCGAAGGAAGACTGGTGCTGCGGACCCAAACCTCTCCGAATCAAATTCGAGCAATGAAAAAATATGGAGCTCCTCTTAGGATCATCGTCCCTGGGCGAGTGTTTAGGAATGAGGCCACGGATGCCTCCCACGAACACACTTTTGATCAAGTGGAGGGCCTCCTCATAGACAAAGAGGTTTCTATTGCTCATTTGAAAGGAGTTTTACAGGAATTTCTGACTCGTCTTTTCAAAAAAGACACAAAAGTGCGCTTCCGTCCCGGTTACTTCCCTTTCGTAGAACCAGGTTTGGAAATGGACATGTCTTGTCCATTTTGTGGAGGAGTCGCTTGCCGTGTTTGCAAACAAAGTGGATGGATTGAATTCATGGGCGCAGGAATGGTGCATCCCAATGTGCTGAAATCTGGAGGCGTAGATCCTAAAGAGTATCAAGGCTGGGCCTTTGGATTCGGTTTAACCCGCCTGGTGATGATGCGTTATGGAATAGATGATATTCGTCATTTACAAAGCGGTGACCTTCGCTTTAACGAACAATTTTAACTTCGATCCGTTTTTCCTTTTTTATGAAAATTTCTCTGGATTGGATTTCAGACTTCGTTCAGCTCCCTAGCTTAGCAGCAGAAGAGTTGGGTAAAAAACTCACCACCCATACAGCAGAAGTGGAAGGAGTAGAAGATTTGGACAAGGCCTATGAAAACATGGTCATTGGAGTGGTCAAGAGTCTCAAAAAGCACCCCGAAGCGGATCGCCTTCATTTAGTCGAAACCGCCATTGGAGAGCAGTCCGTACAAATCGTCTGTGGCGGACAAAACTTAAAAGAGGGGATGCGCGTAGCGGTTGCCTTACCGGGAGCATGGGTAAAATGGCATGGAGAAGGGGATTTGGTCCAACTCAGTGAAACAAAAATTCGTGGCCAAAGCAGTTATGGCATGATCTGTGCGGGAGAAGAAATTGGCCTGGATAACGACAACCCCAAAGGGTCCACTGAAGTACGCATCTGCGACTTAACGCTAATGGCTAAAGACCACTCCGCCGGAACACCGCTCAGCGAAGTATTGGGGAAGAAAGGAGCTATTTTAGAAATCGACAATAAGTCTTTAACGCATCGTCCAGATTTATGGAGTCATTACGGAATGGCTAGAGAGTTTTCGGCCATTTTTGGAAATCCTCTCAAATCCTTAAACGAGTTCCTATCCATCCCAAAAGCAAAAACATCCACTCAAATAAAAGTAGACATTCAAGATCAAACGCTCTGTCCACGTTTTTCATCCGCTATAGTCACGGGGGTTCAAGTGGAAGCCTCGCCCGCATGGATGCAAGCGCGATTAAAAGCCGCCGGCATGAATGCCCACAACAACATCGTAGACATCACGAACTATGTGATGCTTGAGTTGGGTCAGCCGATGCACGCCTACGACCGCCGCAGGACAGGAGATTCTCTGCATGTTCGCTATGCCAAAGAAGGCGAAACTTTGCTCACGCTCGAGGGGGTAGAGCACCCCCTGCATATAGAAGATCCTTTAATATGCAACAGCGAAGATCTAGCGATTGGAATTGCGGGAGTAAAGGGCGGGATGCAGTCCGGAGTACAAGAAAGCACCACAGAAATCGTTTTGGAGGCGGCTCATTTTGATGCCATCGCCATCCGTAAATCTTCTATACGCCACAATTTAAGAACCGACGCCTCTCAACGCTTTGAAAAACACTTAGATCCTAGCCTCACGGAACAGGCATTACAGAGAGCCATTCATCTGATTTTAAAACTGTGTCCCAACGCAAAACTAGAAGGGGATATTCACACCGTAGGCACATGGAAAGCGCAAGCCATCGAAATCCAATTAGACCCCAAACGCGTATCGAGCAAAGTGGGCATCGAGATCACTGAAGAAGAAATTTCAAAGATATTGAGCTCACTGGAGTTTACCGTTTCTAAAGAGAAAGATCGCCTAAAAGTTCTCGTCCCCTCTCATCGAGCGAGCAAAGACGTTCGCATTGAAGAAGATTTAGTGGAAGAAGTGGCCCGTATTTATGGGTACGACAAAATTCCGGCGCTGCTCCCCCATCAAATGGTAAAACTACCGATTGAAAACATTGAACGAAACCGTAAGCACGAGGCGCGGAAAATCTTAGCGCTAGGGCTCGGCTTCACCGAAGTCATGAGCTATTCTTTTTACGGAAAAGCTCAATTGGAAAAATGCGGCCTTGGAGAAGAATCCCATTTGAGAGTATTGAATCCCCTCTCCCAAGATCAGGCTTTAATGCGAACCTCACTCACTCCCAATTTATTGGAAGTGATCGCAAAAAATGCCAGAGAAAAAGACTCCATTCGTATTTTTGAATTCGGCCATACGTATAAGGACACGGGTAAATTCATGCCCTTGGAAGAAAAGCGCTTAACAGCAGTCGTCTCTAAAAAAACCACGCAAAAAAATGATTCCTTTCAAGAGGCAAAAGGAGCTTTGGAAGATTTTCTAAATAGCTTTGGTGTTAAAGATTTCAAATTTAAAGTTTCCACAGATGTGCTGCCCTATGCTCATCCCAAAAAAAGCTTGGATTTGTGGTACAGAGGCAAAAATATTGGGGTTTTATTCATGGTCCACCCCGCTACGCTCAAAGCTTTCGATATTGCCTTAGAAAGCGCTATTTTCTCCATCAATTTCTCCACCCTCATACAAAGCGGCTGCGAAGAAGTTCGATTCAAAGCTCTAGCCAAATTCCCTTCCAGCATCTTTGATGTTTCCGTGCTTGTGGATGAAAAAACCATGGTAGAATCCGTGATAAAAACCATTCAGTCCGTGGATCAATCAGACTGGATGGAGCAAATAAAACTATTCGACATTTATACCGGCAAAAACATCCCTGAAGGGAAAAAATCCCTTTCCTTTAAAATCACTTTACGTTCCAACGAACATACGCTCACTGAGGATGAGTTTCAAAAAATCCAGAGCGGAGTTTTTGATGCCCTGATCTCCCAAGGCGGTGCTATACGCGGACTGTAAAAAAGTTCAAAACTGTAACCCATTGTAAAGCCATGAAAAGATTAAAAAACTGGACCGTTCACTCCATCCGGAAAGGATGGGATCAACTTCGGCCCGAAAAAAAGATGCGTAAATGGCAAAAAACATGGCGTTATGGCGTGCTCGGTGCACTGATGATGGGAGGAACCGCTTTTCTACTCTCCTTTGTCTATTTTTTAGCGCTGCTTTTCGTCTTCGACCCTTTAACAGGGATACCCAAAGACTCCACCCTGATTTATGACCGAACGGGAGAAAATTTGCTCTATACCATTCATGGAGAAGAAAACCGAAAAACCATCTCAGAATTAAAAGAAATCTCTCCCTATCTGGTAGACGCAACCCTAGCCATCGAGGATGATGCCTTTTATGATCACATTGGAATCGATATCCCAGGATTAGTAAAAGCCCTACTCTATCAAGTGGGAGTTGGAACTCCGCGAGGAGGATCCACCATCACTCAACAGTTCGTACGGAACGGTTATTTGACCCTCGAAAAAAGCTATATACGAAAATACCGTGAAATCATGATGTCTTTGGTTCTGGAATTGAAATTCAGCAAGGATGACATCCTACTCATGTATTTAAATGAAATTCCATATGGAAACAATGCTTATGGAATTGAGCTCGCTGCAGAGCGTTATTTTGATAAAACAGCCGCTGAATTAACTCTGGCGGAATCAGCGGTTTTAGCTGGAATACCCAATGCACCCAGTTATTACTCCCCTTACGGAACACATAAGTTCACCACGCTCAATTTTGAACTGACCAGCGAAACCCTGGGAGATCGAGTGATCACAGGGGAAGCCGATTTGATGAGTGAAGAGTTTTCACGAGGACTGATTGGACAAAACTTCACCATGCCGGATGGCAGTACTTTCTATATAAAAGGTCGCAGCGACATCGTATTGGGCCAAATGTTGGAGCTGGAAATGATCACGGAAGAAGAACATGCCGCCGCCTTGGCCGACATACAGACCATGGTTTTCACGGATTATAAAGATCAAATGGTCGCCCCTCATTTCGTCATGTGGGTGAAGCAACAATTGGAAGAAAAATATGGTAAAGAAGTGGTCGAGCAAGGAGGATTGCGCGTCTATACCACTTTAGACATCAGTTTTCAATTAGCAGCGGAAGAAGCTATTGAAGAAAAAATCCAAAGCAATAAAGAAAACTACAATTCCGGCAATGCCGCTTTAGTCAGCATTCAGCCCAACACAGGGCAAATTCTGAGCATGGCAGGTTCGGCTGAATTTTTTGGGGAATACGCCGAAGAAATTGACGGGCAGGTGAACATGATTACCAGCTACCGTGCCCCAGGATCGGTGTTCAAACCCTTCGTCTACGCCTTAGCCTTTCTAAATCAATACACCCCGGCCACCGTTATTTATGATGTATCAACCAGCTGGGGAAGCTATTCACCGAAGAATTTTGATGGAAGATTCAATGGACCAATGACGATTAGAACCGCCCTCGGTCAATCACGAAACATTCCCGCGATCAAAGCTTACTTCCTAGCAGGGCAGCAAGAACAAATCATTCCTTTTGTGCATAAATTTGGCCTCACTTCCATCAAAGAGGGTGGGGACTATGGCCCCCCTTTAGCCCTAGGATCGGCTGAAGTCACTCCCTTGGATTTGGCCACCGCTTATGGTGTTTTTGCGAACGGAGGTTACAAAGTAGAGCCCACCGCTATTTTAAAAATCACCACAGTGGATGGAACGGTTCTAGAACAATGGGAAGAAAACGAGGTGGAAAGAGTGGACGTTTTGGACCCCGAAGTCGCTTACCTCATCAATGACATCCTTTCCGATCCAAACGTAAATATTGGAGGAAACCTATACATGAGCGCCATCGATAATGCGGCCAAAACGGGAACTTCTACCGATGAAAAAACGGGCTACGCCAATAATGGATGGATCGCTGCGTACACACCCACCTTAGTCACCGTTGGGTGGTCAGGTAATTCGGATGGATCTCCCATGAACTCCGCAGGAGAAGCCTACTATACGATTGCCCCCATTTGGAAAAGCTACATCACAAAGATTGTAGATCGGCTAGAGCCCACAAACTGGAATCGTCCTACAGGAATACAAGATGTGGCCGTGAGTAAAGCATGTGGAACCCTCCCCAGCAGTCTCACTCCTTCGGATCAAATCGGAACAGAAATTTTTGCCAGCTTTGCCGTGCCAACTAAAGTCGATGACTGCTTTAGAGTCGTGCGCATCGAAACCATCAGCGACCGATTAGCCACTCAGTATTCTCCGGAAGATTCTATCACTGAAAAAGTCTTCCGCATCTATAAAGAAGAATGGAGCAACTGGCAGGGCTTCATTGACAAGTGGGCAGCCGGCCAGGACGCCTTGACCCTCCCTCCCATTGTCTACGCCGATGACATTCACAACGCAGAAACTTCAAGCAATTTGCCCGCTCTCAGCATCAGTTCACCCAGTTCACTTTCTACCATTGATGGCTCAGAACGATTGCATGACGTGGAAGTCAGTATAGAAAATGAAGGGAATGGAATCGATCAAGTCGTTTTCTACTTAAACGGAATCGTTCAGTATTACGCTGACGAGTTTCCTTACACGGGAATCATTCGCTTACCGGTCGCCTCGGAAGAAGGAGATATCATTGAAGTGGTTGCAAAAGCCATCGATATTTATGGCTACAGCAGCACCAGCACCATTCAAATAAAAGTAGGCGCTGGAACTTCGTTGCCCGAAGAACCTGACTCCTCTGAAGAAGAAACCCCTGAGGAAACCGCCGAGCCTATTTTAGAACTTCTATACCGCCTCTAAACGAGCAATCAAAAGCCCATCGCCCACAGGGATTTCTACGGTATGAAGTCGTTGATCTTTGTAAAGAGACTCAATAAATTTTTCCATTTGGCCGAAGCGGTGAGAAAAAACATTATCCACCACCAAATAGGTATCCGGCTTCAATCGTGAACCGAGGGCCTCAAAATAAGAGGCATGCTCCATTTTAGTGGCATCTAAAAAAACCAGATCCACTTCATCAGGAATCTGCGCTTCATCAAAAACCTCTGGGGCGTGCCCTTTGATTTGATGAATACGATGACCCAAAGCCCCTTCTTCAATATTACGTTGAGCACGCTTAAAACGTCCGTCATGAGACTCAATGGTCCACAGCTCTCCTTTTTTATTTTCCTCCAAAGCAGCGGCCATCCAAAGAGCACTGTAGCCAACAGAAGTTCCCACCTCTAAAACAACACGGGGCTGAACAACACGAATCATCCAATAGAGCATCTTTCCCGTTTCAGGGCCCACAATCCAAACCGATTCTTGGGCATCTTCCTCTTCAATACGTTTGAGCACTTCAGTAAACATAGAAATACACGTTTAAATGAGTTTATAAAACTCTAGAGAATCGTTTCGAAAAAGGCAAGCAGCTGAGAAAAAGCCTTACCCCTATGGCTCAAACGCGCCTTTTCTTCAAAAGACAACTGGCTGTAGACCCGATCCATCCCCTCAGGTTTAAAAACGGACGACAAAGGAATCCCTGCATGAATAGGCGCTTCCAACTGGAGGGTTAATTCACCACGCGTCTCCCCTTTAAAAACAGTCCCTTTGGGAAATCGATGAAAATCCACATAAGCGGCCGCACAAACAAATTCCGCACCACGATTCGATTCCAGCTCCATACGTTTCATAAAATAATCCATCCACTGCTCATCATTGGCCCGCTCTCCAGCCCCCCATCGTCGAGTACGAACTCCTAATTCATCTTTCAAAGCATCCACAATAATACCACTGTCATCCGTAATCGTAGGAAGTTGAGACCGTTCGGCATAAAAATAAGCTTTTTTCAAAGCATTTTCCTCAAAAGTTTCCCCATCTTCAACACAGTCTTGAGTGATACCCAACTCCGTCAAAGAAACAAACTCATGACCACGGCTTTCTAATCCGTTAAACATGGCTCTGATCTCGGCAAATTTGCCTGGGTTTTGAGTGGCAATCAAAAATTTCACAAAGAAGAGGGTGACGGAAGATCCAACTTAAAAAGAGCTTCGAATTCGGCGATTTGCTGCAACCAAATTTCATTAAAAGTTTCCCGATCCTCTATCAGTTCCCGCATTTCCTCATCCTCCACAGCCGTTTCAATTAAAAAGGCGTAAAGCTGATCGGCATATTTAGGATTTTGGCTGAGCAAGGTATTATGAAAATTCTGAGAAAGCTGCTGCTGATATAATCCCAGTAGATCGATGAGGGCTTGCCGATCATAGCCTACCGTGCGAGCCACATGATAATAATATTCTATTTCGTTGTGAGGATTCATCTGAAGAGCTGCTAGAAACCACTGACCCGCCTCTTCAGATGAAGGGCTCAAAAGCCCAAGTTCCGTAAAATAACGTGGATCTTGAATCGTTTGCATGGCCTCTTCCAGGAGAAGTCGGGCCTGCTCAAAATCAGCCTGTTCCACTTCCAAATCTACCAGATTGAGGACTAAAGCCTCTTCCCAGATTTGCCGTGTAGCTCGCTCAAAAAAACGTCCCGCTAGAAGTAGATCCTCTTGCTCCAAAGCCTGCACTCCACGAAGAAACTGGAGTTTGTAATAGAATTCGTTTAAAGCAAGACCGGTGAGACAAAGCACAAACGGAATTAAAAGGGTCAAAATAAATTTTGAAGAAGTTTTATCGGCACGAAAAAGCCTCCATCGGCTCGAAAGTTCCGCTTGAGCATCTTGAAAAACCCAGGCCGCAAACAAAGCCATGAGCAAAACGATCGAGCCAAAATTGAGGTTATAATCCACAAGATTATGAAGCCCTCCCGCAAGAAGTCCATAAAAATAGGGGCTTCGGTAAGCTCCACCTGAAAGAGCACTGCTCCAAAAAATCACCGCCAAAAAAAGCAGCAATCCCATAGCCAAAAGGCCTTCCTCAACACCCACCTTCAAAAAAAGGTTGTGAGGATGCCCGGAAATAGCCCCAAAATCGTCCTGATATTGAGGGTACAAAAGAGCAAAACTATCGGGGCCTCCTCCTAAGAGAGGCCGATCTTGAATCATCTCAAGACTATGCAACCAAAAACGAACACGCTCATCTTGAGAAGTCGTCCCCTCGTCCGATTGAAAACTGACCTTTTCCACTAAAGTCACCACTTCAAAACGATCTCCACGAAGCATCTGAAGTCCATTAAAAAGAAGAAAGCTCAATAGAACTAAAGGAACGGTTTTTTTGAGCACGAAACGAAAATCCTTAGGCCCAGGCCTTAAAAGTAAAAGGGCTAAGAACCCTGTCGCTAAAAAAGCCAACATAGCCCCACGAGAAAGGCTTAAGAAAAATCCAGCACTCAAAAAAGCCACTAGAAAAGTCCAAAACCAAAAAGATTTTTTTTGAGCTTTTAATAAAAAGTGATAGGCCACAGGTATTAAGAACAAAAGCAGATTGGCATAGGCATTGGGGAAGGCCGCATAAGACTCCGCAGGATCTCCAAAACTACCAAAAAAACGCGGCTGCGCCAGCGTTAAGAAAAACACCACACCCAAAACCGCACTCAAAAAAGCAATGACTAAAAGGCCCTTAGAAACTTGGGTTCTCTCTTCCTCTCGAAGAGAAATCCTCGAAAAAAGGAGGAATAAAATAGCCCCCCCACTCCATAAAAAGAAGTCGCGTGCCCCGTAGCCAGGAAAATCAGAAAAAATACTGGCCAACACAAAAAGAAGAGCAAATAAGGCTAGGCCCATTGTAAAAAACTGAGCCATACGACTCTCTTTTAAAAATCGCCCCTTACCTAAAAAGAGACTCGCCAACAAAAGTCCACTCGTAAAAACCGCAAAAAAAAGTACGGCAGGCAAAGGAATACCTCCACGGTAGAGAACCACCACCCCAAAGCCCAGAATCAGACTGAGCATTAAAGCTTTTTCTTTCATCTTTTATCGTTAAACACAAAATCCATGGTAAGCAAGAATTTCCAGGAGATCAATCTAAATTCATAAGTTCTCGAAGCACCCGAAAAGCCCTGCTTTGCTCAATAAAAAAGGGGCTGCTCGCTACCGTGATCAGGGAAGTAGTAGGCAAATGAGCACGGATAAAATCCTTTGTTTTTTTGAAATCAATATAGTCTAACTCCGGAGCAAAAAAATCGAGATCGATATTGAGAATTTTATTGGAAAGAGGAACAAAATCCAGATTTTCTATTTCAAGCTCACTGGTCACCAATTGAATCTTTTCAATCAGTCCGGCCTCTTGAGCGGGAACAATATAATTCCCCACATGGAGTTCAAAATGCGTGTAATTAAAAATACTTTCTAAACTAAATTCCTGCAGCAAGTGCTCAGGACGACGCATGTCTTTATGCTGATCCAGATGAACCAAGCTCGCCCCCTTTTCAATCTGCCCATTAAAAAAAGCTTCCCACCAAAAATAAAACGCATGATTATGATTATCTACAATCACCATAGGAACATCACCCCATCGAGTACGAATCAAATGCTTGAGCCCTTTGCAAGATTGTAATAGCCCAAATTCATCAATGTCTTCAAAACCCACCTCAAACCCTTGCTCCAAATCGTCCACACGGCCCTCTTTTACAGAAGGCACATAAAGCCTTGGTGGACGCCCCAAAAGATGAGCACGCTCTTCATAAGACAGCGCATTATTACCCTGTTTCCCTTCAATCCAAAAAGGTTTTGAGTAGTCGAAGCTCATCGTAAAATAAAATTTATAAAGACAGTTTTGCTCGAGTTTCTTTAAGTCCAGCCCGATGCGCCTTAGCGACCAGCATTTTCTCTTTCGATTTGCGGTTACGGCGATTTTTCTGCTTACGAAGCTTAAATACTTTTTGGGCCATCTCAGACTTCTTACCCAGTTTTTTTTCTTCTATCTTAAGAATTAAAAGCTTATACGCATGAATACGATTAGCAATAAGCTCTCTTTGAGCTTGAGCCTTGACCTCCAAGCCACTAGGAAGGTGTTTCAGCCAAACGGTGCTCGCTGTTTTATTCATTTTCTGCCCCCCATGCCCACTGCCACGCACAAATTTCTCTTCAAAATCGGCAGGAAAAATACGCAAGTTTTCCGCCTTGTCTAAAAATTTCTGTTTAAGAGGAATGGGGAAATCCATAAATAAAGCTAGTACCCTTTATTCTCTATGAATTTCTCCAAAAGATCCAGAGGCCATAAAGGTTTGGGCTCGGCTAAGGCTTGATGAAAGAGCACAGTGGAAGGCGTCAGAGCGGGCATGGTATTGGCCTCAAGAACAATGATTTCTCCGGTGTCCACATGCATAAAAGTATCAATACGACAGTAACCTTCTATCCCTAAACAACGCGCCACCTCTTCAATTCGTTTTTTGACTTTATCCAAAACCTCTGCTTTGACCAAACTTTGAGGGGGTGGCGTCATATTCACACCCGTACCACCCTGAAATTTCTCTTCCACCGAAAGAACTTCTCCCTCCGCAACGGTCAAACTGGGACTGAGGGCATGGAACTCTCCCTTCTCTTCTAAAACACCCACCGTCACTTCAATCCAGCCTTTTTTACGTCGCCATTTCAATCGATTCGCTTTCACCCGAACCGTATCCACTTCAATAAATCGCTCAAAAAGAACCTTCTTCATTTTTTGAAGAGGCATTTCCACGGGATTTTTTTGGCCTTGAAAAGACCCTGATGGAATCTGCGCCTCTCCTCGAAGGGCAAAGTCCACATAAAGCTGCAACTCCTGCGCGGACCTCAGACGGACAATCCCTGAAGAACAGCCTTCGTCCTGAGGCTTCACAATAAGGCTACGGCTGCCCAGTTCTTTTTGAAGATTTCCAAAAAAACGCTCATAATCCTGGTCGTCAAAAGCCTTAAAATCCGTAAGAAGGCACGAGCTTTTAGGCGCCACAAAAATCCCTTCATTTTGCATATTAGAAAGTCTTTCTCCCGTAGCCTTTTTATCCATACAAAGCTTCGATGCGGCCTCCCCGGAAGCATTAAATGGACGTCCGGCCTCTTGTAAAATCCTCTGAAGAGTTCCGTCCTCTCCAATCCCTCCATGTAGACCCATGAACACAAAATCAGCCGACTGAATAAAGGTGTTCAAAGATTTTTTTTGCGGCAAAAACAAGTGCTCGGAAATATCTCCTGGCTCAAGAGCTAAGCGCAAATGAACTCTCTCCTCCAAAGCTTGCAATCTTTTTCTTCCTTCCTCCGCTCCCTCACAGTTCTCAAGAACTTCTTCGACCGTATGATTAAGCGTCAGCGCATATGGAATTTCCCAGACGTCCCCATTCAAATCCAAAAAATACGGTTTTGGAGCATATTTTTTAGATCGACGAAGTTTGAGCCAGGCATTCGTTCCACTCATCAAAGAGACCTGCCTCTCCGAAGTTTGCCCTCCAAACAGCACTTGAACCGGCTTACGATTTAAAATTTCGGCCTCCTTATTTTGAGGCAAATTCAATGCAGCCCGTTCAGCCACTCGCTTAACAATGAATCGAAGTAAATCCCTATGGCTAAAACCAACCCTGGAACTTTGTTGAAAAAGAAAGCTATTTTGTTCCATCCCACTGATGGGATTAAAATCCGAAAACCATAAACTTCCATCTTTAAGGAGCCATCCATCAAAACGAGCAAAATCTCTCAAGCCCAAGCTGGTGAACAACTGCTCCGCCTGAACCTGTATTTTTTCAATGCTTGCGTTATCAAAACGGGGTGGGCAATGATAGCGCACCTGGCGCGTTGGGAGATATTTTTTTCTAAAATCAAAGACTTGATGATTCTCATAACTGGTCTCGATTTCCGTGGGCAAAATAGCCACGGGCATACCAAATCGATTCTGCAAAATAATTACGGTGAATTCAATTCCTTCACAAAAAGGCTCCACCACCACCCGCGTATCTACACGACGACTAAAGAGTGTTTTTGCCTTTTCACAAGCTTCTTGAACCGTGTTAACGGAAAAAACACCGATGCTAGAACCTCCCGTAGCAGGTTTAACAATGGCTCGTTTGATTTTATGCTGAGCAAAAAATTCCCTCAAAATATCCAACTGCTCTTCTTTCGTTTGAGTGATTTTGAGCACCGTGGAGGGCAACGTAAAAAACCCTTTCTCACGAATAAATTCATTCGCTTCAAACTTATCAAAACAGCGCTTGCACGCTTCGGCGGAAGATCCTGCGTAAGGAATTTTTAAACGCTCCAAAAGACTTTGGATCTGGCCATCTTCTCCAAAAGCCCCATGCATAACCGGAAAAGCCATGTCCACATCTTTAAGCAAGTGCCTAAGCGCTGTTTTACTCAAATAACGGGCCGTTTCTTTAAGCTTAAAATCAAAATCGGAAGGCGTGTTCGAATAAAGTTGAGCCGGAGAAATATGGTAAGCCCGTTTTTTATAGTCAAAATAAATCGGAACAATTTCAATTCCATCTCCCCCTAAATGATCCAAGACCGTGCGTGCCGAATTGAGAGAAATCCCTCTTTCCGCCGAAGGTCCTCCACAAAGTAGTGCGATTTTCATAAGTTTTTGCGAAATTTTATATGAAAAAAATAATCTGATTAACGAAAGAAAACAAGCAAAAAAGATTATTTTGCGGATATTTTTGTAAAAATTCTTACAAGAAAAGCGGGCTTGCGAGGGCTTATGGATCAGGTATATTAAGCGTCGCTTAAAGATTCACATGCTTCTCACGCAAGATCTCGGTTTCGACACTTCAGCTGGACATCTTTTTGAAAAAATCAATATTTATATTGATGGATTGGCTCAAAAACGTGTGGCCATTGTAGGACGAAATGGTTGCGGAAAATCCACTTTTTTAAAACTATTGACGGGTGAACTGGAGCCGACCCAAGGGTCCATCAGCCGATCCGGAGAGAGCATCGCCTACCTCAAGCAAGACACCATATTCCCCGATGAGGAGCAAAGTGTTGGGGCCTATCTCACCAGTAAACTCGAAGAAGAATGGATGAGTTACCTGATGGAAATGGCTTTAGAAGATGTGAAATTTCCTCTGGACCTCCTGGATCAACCTCTCAGAAATCTAAGTGGGGGCCAACGTGTGCGCGTCGCCATCGCCGAGCTCCTGCTCAAAGATCCCACTATTCTTCTCCTCGACGAACCCACCAATCACCTGGATCATGCCGCCGTAGATTGGCTGATGGATTTTATTAAAAATTTCAAAGGCTCTGTGGCTTTTGTTTCACACGACCGTGCTTTTATCAATGCCACGGCCAATCAAATTTGGGAAATCAGCGCGGAACAAAACATTGAAGTTTATACGGGCACTTACGAACGCTTTCTGGTAGAACGCTTCGACCGATATCAAAAGCGCCTATCGGACTACGAATTCAGTCAAAGAGAACGCATTGAACTGGAGTCCTGGCTTGCAGAAAATGCCAACCACCCAAAGTATAAATTCACGGCAACGGTATCGCAAAAAAAGAAAGCGCTGGAACGCATGGAGAAAAAAGCTCCTCCTCCACCCATCCCCGATCCTCGAGTAAAAATGAAATCCGTGCTCACGGGAAAAGAGGGCACCATCATCAACCTCAAACTCCAGCTCAAACAATTTGAAGATTGGTTCACCCTAAAAGACATCAACTTAAAAGTAGAGCAAGGGGATCGTATCCTCATCGAAGGCGCAAATGGCTCTGGAAAAAGCACCTTGATGTCTATTTTATGCGGAAAAGATAAAGATTTCGAAGGGACTCTAAGCCTGCGAGAAGGAACAAAAATCGGACTCCTGGGCCAATTTTCAAACCTTGACCCCAACAAAAGCGTGCTGGATGTTTTTGGCGAAAATACTCGCATCGAATACACCCATGGACGTAGTGCCCTCGCCAACTTCCTCTTTCCCTCAGAGCTCGTAGACGCAAAAGTCAAAACCTTGAGCTACGGTCAAAAACGCCGCCTTGAATTCGCCATTTTACTCACAAACAAACCTGATGTGCTGCTCCTGGACGAGCCAACGAATCATCTAGACATTTTCCTTCGTGAAGACCTCGAAAGCTTTCTATCCAACCAAGAAATAGCCCTGATCATCATTTCCCACGACAAATACTTTGTGAACAAAATCGGGATCACAAAAACCGTAAAGCTATAAAAGCTCCCCTCGATAGGCTTGCTCCAAAATCGCCAAATCAAATTTCTTCATTTGTAAAAAGGCCTGAGTCACTCGATTCACCGCTTCTTTATCGGAATCGCTCATCATTTGATCCAAAGAACTGGGCACCACTTGCCATGAAACTCCATATCGATCTTTTAGCCATCCACAAGGCTGCTCAATCCCCCCGCCGGCAAGAAGCTTTTCCCAATCCTGGTCGATCTCTTCTTGAGTCTCACAGTAGAGCATAAAAGAAATCGCCTCATTAAAGACAAATCCATGCTCATGTCCACTGTCCATGGCTACGAACCACTGTTCTTGGAGTCTAAAATCCGTAAACATCACAGTCCCTTCTTGATCCGGTTCCATGCCCGCAGGATAGCGCGCCATCGTTCCACGTTTAGAATTTTCGAAAATCGATAAATAGAAGTCAGACGCTTCCTCTGCTTTTCCACAGACCTCCCCATTAAAAAGAAGAGCAGGCAAGAGAAGTGGTCTTTCTTCTCCCTCCGGTTTCGTCAAAATGAGTTGCCATGAAACTCCATATCGATCTTCCACCCAGCCATAGCGTTCACTAAACGGATACTGCTGGAGAGGCATCAAAACCTTGCCCCCTTCCGACAGCTTAGCCCACACTTCATCTATCCTTTCCTTCGCCTCAGGATCTTGAGAAGGATCAAAGTTGACCATGAAAGAAATCGCCGGATTAAACTTGAAAAGAGGCCCCGCACTGATCGCCATAAAGGGCATACCCAAAATCTTAAAATTCACGATCTCACAATCTCCCGAAGGCGTGTCGGTAATGGTTTGTGTATTGAGGATCTCCGAGTTCGGAAACAGCTTCGTATAAAACGCTGCGGCCTCTTTAGCTTCTTTATCGAACCATAAATGAAAAAGAATTTTTTGCATAAAAAGAAAGTCTTACAGAGTAATACTGTTTAGATTTTTAATCGAGCACGGAAGCCTCGAGCCGCATAATAAGATTCTGCGCCATTGTGATAAACAAAGACCTTGCCGTAACGATAGTCACAAAAAAGAGCACCCCCCAAAGCTCTAAGTTCGGGAGGGGTATCGATCCAGCTCGATGTTTTCATGTCAAAAGGCCCAAATGTTTGGAGTTCTCTGTACTGGGCTTCCGTTAAAAGCTCGACGCCCATAGCCATTGCCATGCCCAACACACTGTCTTTAGGCTTATTTTCTTTTCTGGAATCCAAGGCTTGAGGGTCATAGCAAAGACTTCTGCGCCCGGTAGGACTTTCCTTGCAACAATCATAAAAAACAAGCTCGCCCTTTGCTTCACCAAAAACCACAAGGTCCGGCTCTCCACCCGTTCTTTCCATCTCATAAAGAGACCATAATTTTTCAGCATTTGCTCGAAGCTTCTCTTCCACTTTTACCCAATCCACACCTTTATGGCGACTCATGTTTTGCTCAAAACGCGCCTTCAAAACGTTTAGAAAAACTTCTGCTTGATCTGGAGACAATTCGCCCTTCTTCTGAATAGGATTCATGCGCACATAGTACATCGATTTTCCACGCATGTTAAGAGGAACTTCTGGGCTGAAATGGCTTAGGTCTTAGCGGTTTTCAGGTTCGTCTGGTGAGGTGCCGCCGCCCTCAAGACCCCACTCTCTCTCCTGAGATTTCCTGCGACGTATCTCATCTAAAACTCCGTAATACTCTGACGTTCCACCTCCGTAATAGCCTGGAATTCTACTTGGTATCTCCCTCCGCAGAAGGGTATGTCCGCGCTCCTTACTGGGCTGCGCAGCTGACGGAGCGGACTCCTTTGCATCGTCTCCTTCACTTCCAGAAATAGTAGTCCGAAGTGCAGTCTTCAAACTAATCTGATTAAGATAGTGATCAAATTCCTGAGCGGCGCTTGGATCGGCTCCAGTTACCTCATATCTATACGTACCGTTGTTTGCTGCTGCTCTCTCAGAATCTGAGTTATTAGATAGTGACATTTCTTAAAATTAAGAGATAAATCACTGAGATTATAATTGCAATGCTATTTTTTGTCAAGTCTTTGTCCTGACCAAAAGGTGCAGACCTCTTTTTATTAACATCGGTTGCCAAGGCGAAAATCCTGATCCTTAAGATTACCCATCTCTATAAAATATTCTTTTCCAAAGGGAAAGAACCCTAACGGTAAAGGATTTTTAGCTAAGGGGTTATGAACAACAACCATATCGTCACCTAAATGAGACGGAACATCATATATGCTACGGGAACAATATATAATCGCACTTATTCCAGAATACTTGGGGTTTTCAAAAAATGTAGTGGGGACAGCAGCTCCATTTTTCTTGTGAACAGCATTCCGTCGTGACCAAACACGAATCTCTTTATCTCCATATTTCATAAATGGGAACCCTATCCCAAATACCGCGTTCAATATTAGAGGCCCCAGCTCAGCGTGCCTAAAAAGTCCACAGTTAAGAGCAATTACAAAGGCCTCATCTTTGCCGACAATAGTACGGCAATATTTCTCATACGCTTCATATTTCTCTTTTAGTCCAGCAGTTAGTCTAACCAATATCTTATCCTCAGGTATGGGCTGAACCGTGTTTAACTGAAGTTCTGGCACAGCATCATCCCCTGTACCAGGAGTCATCATTTTATCCTCCACCCAAATTCTTTGTCCATCCTGCATCAAAAGATGGTCAGGGCCTTTTTCATGCGTGGGAACAAGCTCCTTACCATACATTTTAAGGGTTGCCCCACAATACAGTTCCCACATTCTAGGATGAAAATCTTTATCGAGCTTTACATTTTTGCGCATGCCCGGCTCTGCATATGGTTCAAAGAGGGTCCATAGTTTTTCTATATGTTCACGTGTATCTTCACGAAAAAGCTCTCGCGCAGGATTGTCCCGCAAAGCTGTGTATATTTCCCCCGCAGGTCCTGCTTCAAAAAAAGTTGCCATTTCAAAGAATAGTTTACAACTTCATGACTTCAATAGCTATAAAATGCTCAAGCTGAGGGCCTAATGAATTCCAGTTTTTCCGTCCTCGTCAGTCTTTTTATTTCAGCCTCACGGCTCCGTGCCATACTCAAGCTCTCACACCGCTCACTATAGACCAGCTCCACTGGCCTCCGTACTCGGGTATATTTCGCTCCGCTCTTCAAATGATTGTGCGCGTGGAGCCTCCCCTCCAGATCCTTTGTTGAACCCGTGTATAAGGTACCATCCTTGCACTGCAAGACATAAACGAAATGCTCTAATGCTCCACTTTTATCCATTGTTTGGAGTACGCTTATGTTAGATTAGCGATCCAAGTCCAGAGTCTGATCAATACGAATCTGCCACACAAATTCAGGGATATGCGAGACCAAAATCATCGCCCCTTCGTACTTATCCAGAGCCGCCGCAATCACGGGCAGATGACGGAAGTTGATGTGGTTCGTGGGCTCATCCAAGATCAAAAGTCCAGGTTCCATCAGAACCAGTCGTGCAAAAGAAACGAGCCCTTTTTGCCCTTCAGACAAAGTCCCAATTTTCGAATTGATCCATTCGCGAGTGATCAAAAATCCAGCCGCCACCATGCGCATTCGCTCTTCCGAAGGACGTCCATCTTTTTTGGGCTGCATCACTTCCAACAAAGATTGGCGGACGGTGTGCTCAAAGTTCAACGTTGAAAAATCTTGACGGTAATAGCCGACTCGAACACCTTGCCCGATCGTGGCACCTTCCGACTTTCCCGACGCAATTTTCTCCAGCAAAGTGCTCTTTCCAATCCCATTTGGCCCCGACAGAAGCAGATGTTGTTTTTTGCGAAGAGAGATGTCCACTTTGAGAGGGCTTGCCTTATGATTTCGGATGATCGAGACTTCGCTGAGTTTCAAAATTTCGCCCGACAATTCTTCTTGCGCAGGAATATCGAATTCACGAATCGTCTTGTCTTCACGTCGCACGTCGACCATCGCCTCTTCCATTTCTTCCGCTTTATCTCGCATTTTTTTTGCCACTAAACGCAACTTCCCTCCCTTATGAGAGAAGACGTTGGCCTGTTCTTTGTTCTTCAAAATCCCCTTCGCCATTTGCGCATTTTTCATGTTTTCACGCTCTCGTCGCGCTTCAATTTCAGCCACCGCATCATAGTAATTACCCACATACTGTTCCACTTTTTTCGTGAACACGTCCAAATACAAAACCCCTTGAGTGAACGCGTTCAAAAAGTCCGCATCATGCGAAATCACGATCACTGTTTTTGGGTAGTCGATGAGGAAGTCTTTGAGGTGCTCAATCCCTGCCGGATCGAGATTGTTCGTGGGCTCGTCCAAGAGCAAAAGATCAGGATCTTGAATCAAGGCTGAAGCGAGCAAAAGACGCGCCTGTTGACCTCCCGAAAAAGACTGAATGATTCGATCGTGAGGAGCTTTCAAGTTCACAATTGTCAAAACTTCGTCGATGCGTCGACCAATATCGTATTGTTTTTCTTTGAATCGTTTTTGAAAAAAAACCTCCACGGTGAGTTCACGTTCCTCGTGTGGCATCACTTGGTGCGAAGTGGCAATGCTCAGTTTAGGGACCACATTCACCACTCCAGAAACGGGCTTGAGTCCTCGGTTGATGAGTTTGAAAATCGTACTTTTCCCCGCTCCATTTTGCCCCATGAATGTGATCTTTGTGCCTTCTCGCACATTGAAATCCACCGCATCCAAAAGAGGGCGGTTGTGCTCGTATCCAAACGAGACGGAATCGAAGCTCAAAATGGTATCTGAATGGGACATGCGGAACTTATACAGCAAAAACCCATTCCGCACCACCCTAACAATAGGCTCAAAGATCTGTTTCCTCCGGAACACTTAAAATCATCAGGCTTTCTTCATAAAGCACAACAACTTCGGTGGGACTCTTCTTAAAATAT
>CAZHKJ010000005.1:0-22849 GCA_964533115.1 uncultured Candidatus Peribacteria bacterium
CAAAAAATGAAAAAGCGACTGACAAGGGGGGTACGGCTTGGGAGAATCCTGAGGCAAAAGCTATTGCAAAAGACGTACTAGTAAAAGCAGGAGTCTATTTAAGAAAACAAGCTCAAACACCCAATTCACGGCTTTACCTCATACAAAGCTTATTCGAACAACTCACTCTAGATGGGAAAAGCGCTTTTATTAAAGATTCACAGGGCTTTCTGAGTCGTTTGAAAGAAGGCACTCTAGACGCACTCTTGCCAGGTAGGAATATATTAAAATATGCAAAAACAACACTATTGCCAACAGCTTGGATCGGGCTAGATGATTTCAGCATAGATGAGCTGAAATTCTACATGGCAGTAGGTGGCCTACAAGTGGAGGAAGAGATTGCTACACTGCTAGATTCGGAAATGATTGACAGAACAGATGCTATGGGGAAAATCGCCATGCTCTTGAGTATAATCCCAGGAGAAACTGAGGCTGTTGGAGAAGTAATGGGCAAATTAGCTCAGTTTGCGAAAGCTCCTGCAAAACTAATAAAAAACATCCTTCCAGAAGTACGGGCTGCCGTTCGAGAAGAGGCGCGCGTAGAAGACGTTCAAGATCAGACCCGAGGAGCAGTTAAAGAAGTTCAGGACGCACCAGGTGACAAAAAAGCTGCATAAAGCTCTAGCCTTTCGGCTGTTTTGGACTATAATGGACTCACTCTCATAACATTCTGTTGATGAATTTTCATGACCTTCGCAGCATTGTGAACCAAATCAAAAAGACTTTGAAATGTCCAAAATGCAAAACCAAATATACAGATGAAGACATTGAACTCATTGGGAACCTGGGAGACGAACAAGTATTCTTCCATGCATGGTGCCCTGAGTGTGAAAGCCAATCGGTGATCAACGTTCAAATCGATCCACAATGGTTTTTTGGAGCAGAACCTCGCCTGGGAAGTGCTCCTCGTATGGGGCATATTTCCGCGAATGAAGTCTTAGACATGCACAATTTCTTAAAAGATTTCAACGGCGATTTCTCCAAAATGTTCGATGCGGAATCTAAATCCTAAACAATGAACCTTCCCCTTCTCCACGCCTCACTATTCCTGGTTTTAATATTGAGTTCTTGCTCCTCTCTTGAGACAGTCAAGAATGAAACGACCGAAGCCGTGGATAACCTGGAAAATGAAGCGGCCGAAGTCACAGGGGCAATCGGGGACACCATAGACCAAATGAACAGCATTGTAGACTCTGTAGAAAGCACTAAAAAATCTGTGGAAAACACAGTTGATGGAATCAAAAATATAACGGAGGGGCAATGAACTTCATAGAAAGGCTTCATACCCGTGCGCGAGCCCATCCAAAGCGTATTGTTTTTGCCGAAGGCAAGGATCCGCGTATCCTCGAGGCCTGTAAAGAAATAGAAAAACTCAAAATCGCCTTCCCTATTTTAGTGGAAAATCCCGAAGAAAATCCGCACTTTGAAGCCTACAAGCTCGCCTTCCAAGCCCTGCGTAACAGCACTCCCGAAGAGGCCCACGAAAAAATGAAAGAGCCTCACTATTTTGCCACCATGATGGTGCATCAGGGAGATGCCGATGGAATGATTTCCGGGCCCACCGCTTCCGCACGAACGCGCATTCTTCCCGCCCTGGAAATCATCAAAACAAAAATAGACCACCACAAAGTCTCGGGGGCAATGATCATGCTGCTCCCCTCAACAGTTAACCCCGATGCGGCGAACGGTGGAGTCCTCTTTTTTGCGGATTGTGCGGTAAACATTGAACCGAGCGTAGAAGTGCTGGCCCAAATTGCTATAGATACCGCTCAAACAGCAAAAAGTGTGGGGATGGATCCCAAAATAGCTCTGCTCTCTTTTTCAACAGCAGGGTCAACCATACATCCCTTAGCACAAAAAATGCAGGACGTGGCCGCGCTGGTAAAGCATGAAAATCCCGACCTGCTCGTGGAAGGAGAGGTGCAAGCTGATGCCGCCCTCATCGACCCTATTGCTCAAATAAAAAATCCAAAATCTACAATCGGGGGTAAAGCCAACATCCTCATTTTTCCAAATTTGGAAGCCGGAAACATCGCCTATAAATTGGTGGAACAATTAGCGGGAGCAAGCGTGATCGGCCCCATTTTGCAAGGACTCAAAAAGCCCATCAATGAAGTGTCCCGCGCTTGCACGGTGGAAGAGATCGTGAACCTAACCGCGTTCACGGTGATCCAAAGCTCATGACTCCCAATGGAGGACCTTCACTTCTTCAGGGTCGTCACCCATTTCGCAGATGTATTTTTGATGCTGAACAATCTTTTCTTCCAAAAGATTCAAAAGTTTATCCTTTTTCTTAGCCACCGCTTTATTGGATTTTGCCCCCTGACGGATCATATCCATGCTCAAATGATAAAAGTCCGTTTGATTGGTGACTTTAAGATCAAAAGGCGTGGTCGTGGAACCTCGTTCTTGGTAACCATGAATCGTGAAGCGGGTAGGATCCACATGGGACCATAGAATTTGCTCCATATCGTTGGTATAACCATGATAATTGATGATCACAGGTTTATCGGCCGTAAAATACTCTTCCACACGAAGCGGTGTTAAAGCCGCACGATGATTAGAACAATAGTCCCCCATACAAAGTCCTGTGAGTTCAGAAATATTCACATAACGAACCTTAAGTTCGGGCACCAGCTCTCGGCACAATTGGACCGCATGCAAGGCTTCTTGGGTCATATAATCTCCCGCAGAAGCTAACACCACATCGGGATTTTTAGTGCCTTCTTTGCCCCCCACCCATTCCCAAATACCAATACCGCGTTTGGCTTGCTCACGGGCCTCAGCCAAAGTCTGCCATTGAGGCACCTCTCTTTTGTCCGCCACAATCGCACTGATGGTATTGGGCCTCTGATAGGCTTCTTCCAAAGCCACTAAAAACGCATTCGCATCGGCAGGATAATAAACCTGGCAAAACTCTCCATGCTTTTGTAAAAGATTGCTGACAAAACTCGGATTTTGATGAGAATAACCATTGTGTTCCTGCCTCCAGCCCACACTCCCCAGATGATAAACCAAAGGAGGAACGGGCTTGCGCCATTGAATCTTAAAACTTTGTTTAAGAAATTTAGCGTATTGATCCACCATACTCGCAATAATAGTCAAAAAGGCCTCATAACTGGAGAAAAATCCATAACGACCCGTGAGCACATAACCCATCATCCAGCCTTGTAAAGTATGCTCCGAAAGCACTTCAAGAATGCGCCCACCGACCTGCATGTGTTCATCATTTTTTTCCACTGGCCACAAAAACTCCCTCCCGGTAACTTCAAAAGGCGCCTTAAACAAATTCGACTGCAATTCATCCGGGCAGAAAATTCGGAAGCTTTTAGGATTCAGCTGGATCAAATCTCTTAAAAATTCCCCTCCAACAGGGGTGCTCCCCACTTGCACCTGACCGCGTTTCTTCACTTTAATGGCATATTTAGAAAGAGCCGGCAGTTTAAGCGCTTTCATTTGATTCCCTCCAATGGCATGCTTACACATCCCAATGCGTTTGGCTCCCGTGGGCACAAACTCCAAAATTTCAGGTTTAGGTCGCCCCTGAGCATCCACCAATTCATGAATTTTATAAGACTTAAGCCAGGATTCAATCGCCTTACGAGCCAAAGGATCTTTTTTAGGATGATCCACGGGCACACCATGGGCTCGGAAAGATCCCTCGACGCCATGCCCCTGAAACTTCGCAATGCCCTTCCATCCCTTGGGGGACCGAAGCAAAATCACGGGCCACTTGGGCTTGAGCATAGCTTTTAAAGACATTTTTTTACCCGCCCTCGCCTTTTTTTGAATGGCACGAATGCGTTGATAGGCCTTATCCATGGCCAAGATCATCTTCTCCTCCAAACGAGGCCCTTCTACAATCAAAGGCTCATAACCATAACCTGTAAACAGGGCTGTAAGCTCCGCATCATCCATACGTCCAAACAGAGTAGGATTTGAGATTTTATAACCATTGATGTGCACAATGGGCAAAACCGCCCCCGAAGTCCTCGGATTCAAAAATTTATTGCTATGCCAAGCCGCAGCAATCGGCCCTGTTTCGGCCTCTCCATCTCCAACAATGGCCACCGAAATCAAATTAGGATTGTCCATAACCGCTCCAAAAGCCGTCGCCAAGCTATAGCCCAATTCCCCTCCTTCCAAAATAGAGCCGGGAACCCCGGGAGTAACGTGGCTCGGAAAGAGTGTATGAGGCCAACTGAAATCGTGAATCAGCTTACCCATGCCCTCTTTATTACGAGGATAATCAGGGTAAAAATCGCTTAAAGTTTTTTCGGCAAATAAATTCGCTAAAATAGCAGGCGCTCCATGTCCAGGGCCTGTAACCACCAAGACTTCTGCCCCATATTTACTGACCAAATAATTTAAATGGGCATAAATAAAGTTGAGACCAGGAACCGTACCCCAATGACCCAAAATACGAATTTTAATATCTTCAGGCTCAAGAGGTCTTTCAAGGAAAAAATTGTCTTTTAAATACAGCTGAGCCGCTCCAACATAGTCAACATAGCGCAAATATTTTTGCAGCCAAGCAAGGGCTTTAGGATCAACTTTGGTCATGGATGGCGGTGAAGAAGTAATTCCATTCTAAAACCCTTTGTTATTTATGGAAAGGCCTCTTACAATAAGAACCATACCACCCATGAAAAATCCTCCCTCTCTCTACACTCTCGTCCTCAATGCGGGTTCTTCCTCCCTGCGTTTTTCACTCTTTAATGAAAAATTAGAAGAGATTTACAAAGGACACATCGACGGCATCGGTCAAAAAACCTGCTCTTACAAAAGCAGCTACAAAAAAAAGACCTTCGAAGAAAAAGTACTCATAAAAACCCACGCTCAGGCCATAGAACTCGCCCTTAAAAATCTACTGAAAGAAGCGGTGATTGAAAACTTCAAAGAAATTAAAAAAGTGGCGCACCGTGTGGTCCATGGAGGAGAAAAATACACAAAACCCACGGCTCTCACCTCTACAGTCATCAAACAGCTAGAAGCCCTTTCGGACCTCGCCCCCCTTCACAACCCAGTAAACCTGCTCACCATAAAAGCATGCAAAAAAGCCCTGCCTTCAGCGCTGCACTTTGCCCTTTTCGACACCGCCTTTCACCACACCCTCCCCCCTCGTGCCTTCCTGTATGGATTGCCTTACTCCTTATACAAAAAAGATCATTACCGTCGTTTTGGATTTCACGGAAGCAGTTATCAGCACCTCACAAAGAGCGCGCAGGATCTGCTTAAAAAGAAAAAATCCAAACTCATCATCTGCCATATTGGGAATGGAATCAGTCTCAGTGCCATAGAAAACGGTCAATCCCTAGACACCAGCATGGGCTACACTCCCATGGAAGGGCCGATGATGGGTACGCGATGCGGATCCATAGACCCGGGACTTGTTTTAAAATTAGTCGAAAAAAAAGGCTTAGAAAAAACGAAAGACTTACTCCAAAAAGAATCCGGAATCAAAGGACTTTCTGAGTTAGGTTCAGATATCCGCACGCTATGGGCCAAACCCAAAGACCCAGGAACCATACGAAGCTTTGACGTTTTAAGTTACCAAATCGCTAAACTGATCTTGAGTTTTTTTGCCCCCCTCAAAGGATTCCCAGATGCCATCATTTTCAGCGCAGGCATCGGAGAAAATGCCTACTATCTTCGTGCACAAATTCTAAGCTATCTCGAGCCTTTTGGCGTTCGCTTAGACAAGCGGGCTAACCTAAAAAATGCCCTCTGCATCTCAAGCAAAGTCTCCAAAATCAAGATTTTAGTGCTTCCCACCAACGAAGCCCTGGAAATGGCTCGACAAATCTAATGAGGCACAAGACTAAATAGATTCTGCCCGCCTTTAAAGCTCAAAAAGGCAGGAGTTTTGAAGACGACATAATCTAGGAAGAAAGGTCGAGGATCATGCATCCGAGGCGTTTCGCTCCCGTCGTCGAGAAACTCTCTGCCTTTTTGAGAGTTCCAAATGGTGTAAATCTTTAATCTTCCTTCACCTCCACTTCATAGAGCTTCGTTGAAGTCGTGAACATCAGGACATTACGATCTTGATCCAGATGAATATCGGTAATGGTCTCTTTCAAAGAGTCAAAAGCGTATTGCGAAGCATAAGTTAAATCATCATTTTTAGTGCTTTTGTCGTAAACCAAAACCCGTCCACCCGCAGAATCCAAGACAAAAAGCTGAGTCATTTCAAGCGAGGTGAGCACTCGAGTAGCTCCTTCAATACGAGTAAGAGGAGCTTTCTTAAGAGTATAAGTCAATTTTTCTCCACTGAGATATTGGAGCAAAGTTCCATCCTCTTGAAGCACCCAAATTTTACCATCAATAGCAAATGAAACGGCCTTCCCCAAATCTTCTCCCTCAGGCAAATAAGCACTCGCGCCTCCATAACCGGAATTCCCTCTCTGATACTTCCAAATCTGATCATTAGAAGGATCCAAAATATAAATTTTATTGGAATAAGTCGCCACATCTACCCCACTCTGCCAGTTCACATCTACCGTATCGGCAAATTGAGAGTTGCCATCTGTAAATTCCATCAATTTTCCACCAAAAGTCAGCAGAACAATCGCGTTATAATCGGGGAAAGCACGCGCAACAATCACTTTGTCGGTGCTGTCGATCAACTTAGGATCTTGGACCTGATCGGTAAGAACCTGAAAAGATTGGGTATCACTGAAGACCACCAAACGATCTCCATAAGATTCCACTCCCACAATCTGTCCACCCCCAGTCAACTGCTCACTAAAATCTGCGATCTCTTTGAGTTCTCCATCACTCACATGGTAGACGTTGTCCAAATAATCCAGTTCATTGGCAATATCCTCTAAAAGCTCAGTGGCCTCACTTTCCAAATAACCCGATTCCATTACTTCTGTAAGCAAAGCTTGAGCATCCGCAAGAAGAACAGCGGCATCTTCTTTATTAAAAACACCCTCCGTTTGTGCCTGAACAAAATATTCTCGAGCCTGACTCAATTGGCTGTTCATGGCATTGATTTCTCGTTGTTTGCCAATGGTCGAACTGAGAAGTGAAAGACCCAGCACCCCAACCAAGACCAAAACCCCCATCGCCATCAGAAGTTTCTTTTTCTCCCAAAATCGAACCCCTTTTAACACCTTCAACCCTTCCTGATTTTCAGCAAAATCTTGTAAGAGGGAAACCGCTCTTGAAAAACGTTCCTTCCCATGAGTTCCGCTTTCTGAGGTAGAAGAACGAGGTATTTCCTGCTGCATAGAAGGGTTCAATCCCCTCTTCTCTTCACCTTCTTCTTGCCCCTGTGTAGCGTCGGCTTTTAAAGGAGTGCGAAGCTCTTCGGTTTTTTCGAGGACTTCAAAAGAAAGCATGGCCATCTGATCTTCTACATCATGACGAAGAATAGACTCAAGTTCACGAGTGGCCTGTTCCAAACTTTGCTCAGAAAAAATCTTGGCTAAATCGGTAGGCGTTACATATTGAACCAAGGGACCTGTAACAAAGAGCACGTCATCCCCCACTTCTAAAATCCCACTCGCTATGTTCTGGAACAAATCTTCTTTATTTTTTTCATCAAAAAGACCCTCGGTAATAGAACTCACATGACGTTTGCGAAGCAAGTAACCATGCGCCTCACCCCGTTGAGAAAGGTAAAGATGATCTCCCTGCACCACTCCAATAACGGTATGAACATTCGGTAAAAACTTCACTTCCAGCTCCTTTTCCTTTCCAGTCACCATCAAATTGATTTCACGAAGAGCATTTTCAAAACGCTCATAAGCATCTCCGCTCAAATCATCCAAAAAATGATCCTGCAAAAGCTGAAAGGCTTCTTTTGCGATTTCAGCCGACGGCACATGCGTACTAGAAACGGAAATCAAAAGGAAAAGAGCAATTTTATCTTTACCCAGACCATCATCCCATTCCGTATAGTAATGCTCCGTAAATCCTGTTGGGCGTCGCCCCAAAAGAAGAGATTGTTGTTGAAGTTGTAAAAACATATTAAACTTATTTAGGCCTTATCCTACCTGTTAAAAGCCTGATGCGCAACTCCAGTTCCAAAAGAACAAGAAACTGATCTTGACTTTAGCCCTTCAAGCTCATAAAATTCACGCACTATGTTGGGCAAACTTAAAAAACTCAAGCGAGTACGAACTCATGGCTTCCTGAAGCGCATGTCCACTCGTAATGGACAAAAAGTCCTGAACCGACGACGTGCCAAAGGCCGCCATCAGCTCACCGTTAAAGTTCCTCGTGTTAAAACGAAGTAAAAGAATTCACGGCCGGACTCTTGTTCAGAAAATCCTTAAAGAAGGCACTCCTTACTCGGGTCCTTTTGTGAAGGCAATCACCTATCCAAACGAGCTGGGTTTTATGCGTTATGCCGTGATTGTGGGAAAAAAATTGGCCCCCAGCGCAGTGACTCGCAATCAAAAACGCCGCCAAATCTACGAGATATTGCGTATAATGGAAAAGACTCGACTAAAAAAAGAAGATAGCCTAAACAAGGACTCTCTTGATATAGTGCTCATGGTCCGCACGGCCAGCCTTAAAGCTCGTTTTGAAGAATTAGAAAACGGCATCCTTAATACTCTCCGCCTCTGCTCATGAAAAAGTTTAGCATTCTCCCTTATCTACTCATTTTTACGGCCACCTTTTTGATTCTGGAATGGTTCCAAGGGCCCGTACAAGAAGATCCAATCTTAAGTGCAGGCACCATTGGACTCCAAACTTTGGAAGAGGATTACGTGATTGGAAAAGACATACAAGTAGAAATCCAAAACAACGGAACAGAACCTATAGTCATTCCAGATCGCTGCCCAGAACCTCTTTTACACGTCTACCGCTTCACTTCTGAGGGCTACACCGAAGTAAAGAACAGCGTTGAAAGAGATTGTAGTAAAAGTTCCGAACTTCGTTTAGAAGCGGGAGAGAAAACGAAATTAAGTTTGCTCGACTACTCCTATTCTCTCTTTGGAACCGCAGGAAAATATAAAATCACCGTAGAAATTCCAAGCCCTACCGAAGAAGATCCTAATGCCATCCTAAGCTATGCAAGCCCCGAGTTCGATGTGGAAACCCCGGGTCTACTTCGAAATCTATTCCGCACCTTGATCTACCAACCCATGCTCAATGCATTGGTAGCTATTTTAATTTATATGCCAGGGCACCATTTAGGCCTAGGAATCATTGCTCTAACCATTCTGATCCGTACACTGCTCCTGATCCCTTCTCAAAAAGCCATTCGCGCTCAACGAAGACTGCAAGAAGTTCAGCCCAAAATCGAAGAACTCAAAAAACAATACGGAAATGATCAGACCAGACTGGCTCAAGAAACCATGCTGCTATGGAAAACTCAAAAAGTCAGCCCTTTCTCTAGCTGTTTGCCCATCCTCATTCAAATGCCAATCTTGATTGCATTGTTCTATGCCATCAACGGAGGCCTCTCCCCAGACCGTAACGAACTTCTCTACGATTTTTTACCTGAATTTTCTTTAAGCACGGTGAACCCTCTATTCCTCGGCTTTAACCTCTTTGAAAGAAGCCTGATTCTTTTCCCTCTAGTGATTGGCGGCCTTCAATTCCTGCAAATTCAATTGATGAACGCTCGTAAAAAGAAGAATGGGCAAAGCAAACTGCCTCAAGAAGTAGAAATGGCGAATAAAATGATGAAATACATGATGCCCGCAATGATTGCCGTCTTCACGGCTCAGCTCCCCGCCGCCGTCGGTTTATACTGGGGAGTAAGTACTTTCTATGGCATCCTTCAACAACTTGTGGTAAACAATGAAAGCTCAAAGCCGAGCTCTTCGCAAGAAGAGGTAGAGGTAAGAGTGATTCACAAGAAAAAATAACCTGACTTTTTAAATTCCAAACATGGAAAAACAAATCAAGAAAATTGTATCGGAATTCTTAGTCCAGTTAGGGATTGATTTCACCGATATTGAGATCGAGGATCTTGGTAATAAAAACTATCGCGTCAATGCGGTATCTGCCGAGCCCAGCCTCATGATCGGCCATCACGGAGAGAACTTGCTTTCCATGCAAAAAATACTCACCGTTATTTTCCATAAACTAATAGGAGAAGATGTACTCGTCACTTTTGACGTAGACAATTATCGAAAACGCCAAGAAGAGAATGTGCTGACCATTGCAAAACAGAAGGTCAACGAGGTAAGAACAACCCGAATTCAATCGGCTTTACCTCCCATGTCTCCTTATTTTAGAAGACTAGTCCACCTTTACATTAAAGAAAACGGCTTCGACGACATCACCACCGAAAGCATGGGCGAAGGAAACTATCGCCAGGTGGTCATAAAACCTAAAGCATGAGCTTTCGCCTTCCCTTTTTCAGCTTATTAATCGCCTTGCTGCTCGGACCGGCAACCGTTTCGACGGCACTAGATGATTGGTATTCAGATGTTGAAGAGCACCACATGTATTTTGAGGGGATTTACGAAATGAGTGAAAAAAACGTGGTCTCCGGTTATGAGGACGGCAGCTTTAAACCGATGAATGAAGTGAATCGTATGGAAGCCCTGAAAATGATCTTAGTGGCAACAGGAGCAACGCAGCAGAGTGATTTCCATCTGGATATCGACAGCAAAGATCTTGATTTTACAGACATCGAAGAAGACGCTTGGTACTTACCGTACTTAGCTTGGGGGCTTGAACACGACGTGATCAGCGAAAATAAAGAAAATCTGCTACGTCCGGGGATGAGCATCAATCGAGCAGAAGCCTTAAAAATCTTGATCACCGCGGCAGGGAAAAAATCTGAGCTTCCCAGCATCGAAAGTGATGAATGGTTTACCGCTTATTTGCAGTATGGAATTGACCATTCTCTCATCACACCGGATGCATACGGCGATTACCACCCCGAAGCCGTAATGACCCGTGGAGAGCTTTGCGATTTACTGTATCGCTTCATGAACGCGCCTTATACCGGCGTGGTTGAATACGGAATTGCCAGTTATTACGGTTGGAACTTTGACGGACGCAATACCGCTTCCGGAACTCTACTGGATGCTTACGGATACATGGCGGCGCATAAAACCCTCCCCTTTGGCACCAAGATCAAAGTCACCAGCCTAAGCAGCGAAAAATCCATCGTCGTAGAAGTAGTAGACCGTGGACCCTACACAGAAGGCTACATTGTAGACCTGACACCCGCCGCCTTTGAAGTCCTTGGATCCCTTCCTACAGGAATTTTGCGTGTTCGTGTTGAAGTTCTGACGTCCATGGAATAGAATGAGCCGCGATGAAAGATCCACTCCTACGCCCCGTCAAACCCATCAAGCACAGAAGAATCAAGAAGACCCTTTCGGAGGAGGTTAAAAATACCTACCGTTCCCTTCTTGCAACGCTGATCATTTTAGGAATAGGCAGCACGGGCATTTATCTGTACACCAACAGTCTAAAGCCAGCCAAGGGTTACGAGCTAAAAGGATTACAAACGAGCTATGAAGAGCTGCAATCCGAGCAACGTAAACTAAACCAAAAAGTGATTGAAGCTCAATCTTTCTTATTGATTGCGAAGAGCGACCATATTGAATCCATGCAAAGCATCGACAATCAACCCATCTCTTATCTTGACGAATCAAACGTGGCTAGCACCGGAACAAATTCAGGAACTGATTGGCCGACTCCATAAAGAGTTCCCTAAACCCGAAGCCCCTCTCTTCCATAGAAACGCTTTTGAACTGCTGATTGCGGTGATTTTGTCAGCCCAATGCACAGACGCACGAGTCAACCAAATCACGCCCAAGTTGTTCCCAAAAGATAAGGGCTGTACTCCAAAAGACATCTTAGATTTAGGAGAAGCTGAACTTAAAAAAATCATCTTTCCCTGCGGTTACTACAACAGCAAAACCAAGGCCATTTGGGGCTGTGCCGAGCTTATTCATAAAAGCGGTGCTGTCCCCAGCACTTTTGAAGAACTGATCCACCTACCGGGAGTAGGAGCTAAAACAGCTCAAGTCGTCCTTGCTCAATGGTTTAAACAAGAAGCTTTCCCCGTGGACACACATATTCATAGAGTGGCTAATCGCCTAGGTTTGGCTCAATCCGGGAAAAATCGTGACAAAACAGAGCGTCAAGTCAAAGCCTCAGTTCCCAAAAAATACTGGAGTGAGCTTCATCTTCAACTCGTATTTCACGGGCGAAAAACCTGCACCGCTTACAGGCCAAAATGCGGATCTTGCCCTCTCAAAGATCTCTGCCAGTGGCCCAATAAAACAGCATAGAGTATAGATGGAAGAAGATCTTTGGTGTGTCTACCGACAGACGGACGAAGCTAGGCAGACACACCAATATAGATTTCTAGTAGACGATACTCAAAGATCTATTTTTTAGCCGGTTTCTTAGAACGACGAAAGAAAGCTCGAATACCCCATGCCAAAATAAGGAAAGGCCAGCCAAAAATCACTAAATAAATAACTAGATCAGCAGCCCCCTGTAAAAAGATCACCCAATCAGAAATCGCTCCACGAAAAGTGCTAACGGGTTTCCATGTTTCACTGACCGCAGAAACACTTTCATCTTCACTCAAATAAACCGTAATCGTGGAGTAATCGGTTTGGCTGTCATAGTAATTGATTTGACCTTGAATACTCTCAATTTCATAACGTACATCTGAAAGATAAGCCGTCACAGACAAGATCTCCGTCACCGTTTGAGCTCTAGTCAAAATTTCTAAATATTGAGCTTCTTCAGCTTGTTTATTGGTGAGACGCGTCTCCAAATCCATATAATACTCCGTCACATCCTGAGCATTGGAATATTCGGAGTCCACATAAACAGACAACGCCTTGAGCTCCGTCATAGCAAGCTGGAATTGATCAACAGGAACTCGCAAAGTGAACCATCCTGTATAAGAGTTAGACCCTCGGGTAATATTCGAATCCGTTACATTTCCACCCATTCCTTCCACCAAAACCTGAATAGCTTCCCCAGCCTCACGCACCTCCTCTACATGCAAGGACAAACTGGCTGTATAAATGATTTTGCGGTCTACCGATTCTGGGGTATAAGCCGCCTCTGTATCCGCCATGAAAGAAAGTTTAGTTTCTTCACCGTATACTGCCTCTTGTGAAGAAGCGGTGTCCATCGGCATGGAGAGATCAAAATCTCCCGGCATCATCGCATGCAAATCTCCTCGAGAGAAGCTACAGGCCGAGAACAAAAGACTGGATATAAAAAATCCAAATAAAAGGATGCGTTTCATAGGCGTGGAGTTAAAAGCCCTCCCATTCTACATGGATGAGGATTTTTTTAAAGAGGATGAGAAAATACCATTAACAGGAATTTTCAACTCTTGGCGTCCTTGATTTTGGGGAACATGGCCCGCACGCATATTAACTTGTATAGAGGGGATAATAAGTCGTGGCATTCCCAAACGAGCATCCCGTTCCTTACGAATCTGAACAAAACGCTCGGGATCCGTACCCACACGCAATTGAATATTCGAGTTTTTTTGCTCACCAACCGTCGTCTCCCATTTGTAATCGGTACGTCCCTCAGGGAGATAATCATGACACATAAACATACGCATGGTTTCAGGCAAAGCAAAAAGTTTTTGCGCCGAATGATACATCGCCAACGCATCTCCCCCTGGAAAATCCACTCGTGCCGTGCCATAGTCCGGCATAAAAAGAGTGTCTCCAGGGAATACGGCGTCCCCAATCACATAACTGATATCAGCCGGCGTGTGTCCTGGAGTATAAATAACTCGTACAGGTATTAAACCGATAGAAAAAGAATCCCCTTCTTTCCAAAGACGATCAAACTGAGTCCCATCTCGTTTGAACTCCGTACCTTCATTAAAAACTTTTCCAAATAATTCTTGGACTTCAATAATGTGTTCACCAATAGCCATTCGCCCTCCCAATTTTTCTTTAAGATAGGGTGCAGCCGATAGATGATCCGCATGGACATGGGTTTCAAGAATCCATTCCACTTCATAAGCTTGCTCACGAATAAACTGAATAATGGCCTCTGCACTTTCAAAAGAAAGGGTTCCACTGCTTGGGTCAAAATCCATAACACTGTCAATAATGGCGCACCGTTTTGTTTCTTGATCCGCAACGACATAGCTGATGGTATTGGTTTTAGGGTCAAAAAAACCCTGAACCAAAGGCCGGTAAGCGAGTAAAGAAGTATAATCAAATCTTTGCATAGAGATAGAATCTAAAAGTTATTTATTCCAAGGCATACGAGCCAACAAAAGAGCCATGCCACACCAACCTGTTAATCCGGCGATCAACAAGCCTAAGCCCACCCCGGCAGCGAGATAAATCCATGCGAAGTGATGAAAAATTGAAGAAAACACACTCAAAAGAATTAGGACTCCAGCCGTTATCATGACCTGACGAATAATAGGTATCCTCTGAGTCAAGGAACCCGTTTCGAATCCAGCTTCTTCCCATGCCAGCAGGCCACCTTCCACATTAACAAGTTCCGCACTAATCCCAAGTGCAGCTAGCTTTTCAATAGCGCTAAGCCCTCGTCTCCCGGAACGACAATGCACATAAATCGTCCTCTTGTTTAAAAATTCAGGGAGATGTTTTTCAATTTCATCGAGAGGAACACTTCGAACTCCACGAATATGCTTTTCTTTATATTCAGCAGGAGTACACACATTAATAAAATCAACCGAAGGATTATGGCGTTCCGCACGCACAATTTCTTTAAAACTGGCCACCGTTACATGTTTCATATCTTATTGGGTTAAATGGATCATCATTTCAGCTAGTTCTAAGTATGAAGAAGAAGCCGTTTTGTAATACACATTTCGGCCTTCTCGACGAGTAGCGACTATGCCCGTATGCCTTAAGACAGCAAGATGCTGCGAAAGAGCACTCTGACTCAAATGGCATTTTTGAAGAAGTTCGCTAACCGTGGCTTCATGAGCAAGACACAAAATCATCGCTATGCGCTCGGGATTAGAGTAAGCCTTACAAATAATATCTAAAGACATGCCAATATATTAGCAGTTACTAATGTGTTGGCAAGCCCTTTTTTAAAGGAAGAAATCAAATCTTAAACACAAAAACAAGCCTAAAAGAGCTTGAGTCTAGAAAGCAATAGAAGCGAATGGTGATCCCACGGAGAATCGAACTCCGATTTACAGGATGAAAACCTGTTGTCCTAACCGTTAGACGATGGGACCTCTTCGGTGAAGCCGAAGCTTCTTCAAAAAGAAGCAAAGCTAGTATACGAAGATCCAGATTGAAGTCAAATTAAAGTCCATGGAATAAAACAATGAAACAGAGCAATCCACATCAAAAACGCTAGAGGAGAAAGGGTGTTTTTTCAGGTTGAGCAATCTGAAAAAGAACATCTAATATTAATTTTGCAAGTCGAGGAAGAGCTTTAGTCCTTCCCAACCTGATAACAGCTAGTATAATCGGTTCGATTTATCCCTAACCACTGCCCAACATGGCATACTCAGTTACCAACACTAAGGGTCAAACCTACTTCCTTCATGGAAAGATGGTTACTCTTCGAGGAGGACGCAAGCAACAAATCTACTACTTCGCTCGCACGGAGAAGGATGATGCACTTGCTGGTCTACCAGAAGGATACAAGGTGACCGAAAACAAGCGCACGGGTCTTCCCATGCTCAAGAAAGCAGCTTAATAAGGCCTCTTTTTCAAAAAACCCTGCCTAGGCAGGGTTTTTTTGAACCCAAATGAAATCAAAATAGAAGTCCAAGAGAGAAAAATCTTTTTACTCCAATGAAGGATCAGGCTCTAAACTGCCTTCTTCCACGGTTTGAAATTCGAAGTCACTGGGATCAAAAGAATCAAAAGAATAATTGTCCATGCTTTGTTTCTTAATTTGAACAAAGGTAAAACCGATCAGCAGCATCAAAATCACCATCCACATTAACGTGAAAATCAAAATACGAAAACCCGTCATGTGGCTTTTTTGATCCTGGGCATAATAAAGAGGAAAACCAAAAAGAATCAAAGCTTGGGTAGCCAAGACAAAAATCAAAATGAAGGCAGTGTAAAACACATCCAATTCCACCAAACCATTCACGTTCATCCAAGTTCCAAAAAAAGGCATCAAAATCACCACCAACGCTAAACTGAGCATGGAAATGAGAGCCAGCACAAAACCCATCGCTAAGGCTTCTTTGTTCGTGATGCTTTTGCTTTTAAAGAAAGAGAAGAGAGACATGAATGAAGAATGTCAAGAATATAAGGATATCCAATCAGGACGAAGATCAATAGTAAGATGAGGTAGCCCATAGTTGGAATCTCAATTATTCTACCCTCATGTCACTCACTCTTTCAAGTTCCGAATGGATCGTTGCCCTACTGATTCTGGCTCCGACCCTTTACGCCATGATTAAAGGGGCTCCTTTTGTGCCCACCCCAATGGCCCAGGTCAGACGAATGCTCAAAGAAGCCCAACTCAAAAAAGGAATGGTGCTTTATGACTTAGGCTCGGGAGATGGAAGATTGGTCCACGTGGCTTCAAAAGAATACCAAGTCAAAGCCATTGGCTATGAATTCTCCCCTCTAGTTTGGGCGTGGTCTAAATGTTTAGCTTTATTTTGGCGCAGCGGAGCCTCCCTCCGTTTTGGGAATTTTTGGAAGAAAGATTTAAGTGATGCGGACGTGATTGTCTGCTATCTGCTCCCCCACTCCATGCAAGAAGTAAGACGAAAATTGCTCAGCCAACTCAAACCAGGCACATTGATTATTTCTCATGGATTTAAGATGGAAGAGATAGAGGTATGGAGACATCTTCCTTTCGATCGCGAAAAAAAGCTCGGATCCATATGGATTTATAAAATAAAAGGAGAAACAAAAACTGCAAAAGATACCCTGACCAAAAAGAGGTCCAAGAAAGGCTAACCGCCCAATCCGCTCCAGGAAGAGCCGCTCCTTTAAGAGCGATTTGTTCAATAAGCCACAAAGCGGCCCACGCCAAAGGAGTAGACAGAGGAGTAAAAAAAGAAAGGGCCGCAAAAAGCATCGCCATAGGAATAAGGGGGGCCGCAAGCACATTAGCGAAGGGACTAACCCAAGAAAAGCGTCCAAAAGCAAAGAGCATAAGAGGTAAAGTCGCTATTTGGGCAGAAAGCGAGAGTAAAAAAGCCTCTTTAAAAAACTGCGCCCAAGAAGGCAGTTTATCAAAAAAAGACCCCATTAAAAGCTTTAACGGACTTTGAAAAACAAGAATTCCAAGGGTGCTAGAAACCGACAACTGAAACCCCATATCATAAAGAAGCATATAGGGATTCCATAAAACCAATAAAATCACACTCCAAAAAAGGCCAAAGAGCGCTGTACTCTTACGGCCAAAATACAAGCCCCATAAAGAAAGTGAGCCCATAACTCCCGCACGTATAACGGTAGAACTCGCTCCCACGAAAACCACAAACACGGCGATGCTCAGCAAACTGGCAATAATCCTTTTATAAAAAGAGAGAAAGGAAAAAATCATGAAAAACAAAAGGATGATCAAGCTGATGTTCGAACCCGAAATCGCCACAATATGGTAAAGCCCCACCACTTGAAAAGCCTCGGTGAGTTTCTCTGGAATACCCTTACGACTCCCCAATAAAAGTCCATTCGCAAAACTAGCCTCCGGCTCAGGGAGGGCTTGAAGCAAAAGCGCTTCCATCCTACCCTTAAAATCAAACAAGGCACGCGGCCATGAAAAAGCCCCTTCCTCCACGGAAAGAACTTTCGCAAAATCCATAAAAGCAACGATCTTTTGACGCTCCAAAAAAGAGCGATACGAAAAAGCGTCATCTGTATTCTCATCTTCGAGCAATTCTACCAGCTCCAAATGCCCTTGAACGGTCAATAAGTCTCCATAGCGATAAGATTGATACGGACTTAGCTCAATCTGAATAAATTGGCCATTAAGCTCTAGTTTCAAGATTTGTCGATCCGCCCGCACATCCGGTTCCGCCGAAACCACCCCTTCCACAATTTGAAAACCAGGAGTGAAATCATGCGCCAAAACGTGATCTTGGTACCATTGAACCCGAAGCAAACCAAGAAAAAAGCAAAGAAACAAAAGAGCGGTTTTTTTATGGAAGAATAAGAAAAGAAAAGCTAAAGCCCAAAAGGACAAGCCGAAATGAGGAGCGATGGCAAGTCCACTGGAAGCCACAATCACGCCTGTGAGAAAGGCAAAACCAGAAGCTAAAGGGTAAATCATAAAAGAATCGATGAAAGAGCTCTCATCAAACTAGCAAAAAAGTCCTGACATTTCTCTGAAAACGAGTAAGATGGAGCGGATGAATCCTTTTCAAAAACAAGCCATCTCGCCCCCTCAAAAAAACCGCCACGAAGGGAATAGAGCCAAAAAATGGCCGCGCCGACATCCGTTTTTAAGCCTCATCCTGATTATAGTAGGGCTGTTCACTTTAAAGGGAGTGGTAAAAGCCATTCAAGAAGAGGGCCCTTTTTCGGTGAAGGAAATGATTTTTTCAGCGGTAGGCGAAACACTCGAAGAAGACCGCTTCGGAAATACCAATATTTTACTTTTAGGGGTGGGTGGCGAAAATCACGAAGGTGAAAACCTAACCGACACGATGATCGTCGCTTCCATTAATACCAAAAAAGACACCGTTTCCATGTTATCGATTCCACGAGATATGTACGTGGAAAATGAGCAAGTGGGATGGGGTACGCGTCTCAACAGCATCTACGAATACATTTATAATGAAACGGAAGACCATGCCTTAGCGGAAGCGGAACTGGAAAAAGAAATTGAAGCGATGCTCGAGGTAGAGATCCATTACTATGCCAAAATCGACTTTAAAGGCTTCACCGAAGTCATTGATGCGATGGAAGGCATCACCGTTGAAGTCACTCAACCCATTTACGATACCACCTACCCTGCGTCCGATGGAATCAACTATGAGACCTTTGCTTTAGAAGCAGGGATTCAAACCCTAGATGGAGAAACCGCTTTAAAATATGTAAGACGTCGCCATGGTTCTTCGGATTTTGATCGAGCCGCACGACAACAAAAAGTCTTAGAAGCCATCAAAGATAAAGCCAGTAGCCTTGGAGTTTTGGGAAGCCCTTCCAATATAAAAAATATTTATGCAGTGATTGCAGAAAATTTTCAAACCAATATGAGCGTGAGTGAGCTAGTGACGCTAGCAGGAGCGGGTCTAGAAATGGACGCGGATTCCATACAAACCGTCGTTCTTAACGATTTAGCGTACA
Source organism: uncultured Candidatus Peribacteria bacterium (assembly GCA_964533115.1). Classification (GTDB taxonomy): domain Bacteria; phylum Patescibacteriota; class Gracilibacteria; order UBA1369; family 2-02-FULL-48-14. The sequence goes on from CAZHKJ010000005.1 coordinate 19,221, forward strand.
CAACAGGTGGATTCCTATACACTCCAGAAAGAGAAGAAGGAGACCCCTACTATTTAGTGCCCTATGCCGGAGACTTTTCGGAAATCGCCCGCTTTGCCCAGCTGTTTTTCTACCATCCCGAAATCATGCGTGATTCGGTGAGCCTCACTGTACTCAATGGCACCAAACAAGAATATTTAGCCGGACTCAGCAAAATGTTGCTGGTTCGCTACGGATTCAATGTGGTGGACTTTGGAAATGCAGAAAGCAAAGAAACGGAGAACACTTCCATTTATAAGATGAATCCGGAAAACCCACTCGCCGAAGACACCGCCAAAATGATTCCCCTACTGATTAATGGAGAGATCACCGATGAGATCCCCACGGCCTATCAAAGCATTCCAGGAACAGACTCAACAAATCCTTGGGATGGAGATTTGATCATAGAATTGGGGGTAGATTTCTTAGACTACTACAAAGAAAATGAAAACCTTTTTTACATTGGCTTTTACTAGCTTAGCCTTTAGCTTAAACTAAAAATATGTTTCAAAGTTTAGTTTCTTTACTCCTTGCGAGTGCTCTGAGTTTCTCTTCTGGAAGTGGCCAGAAAATGGACACGGGTTTTGATGACAGTTCTCTCCTCACTGTAAATCCTATTCCTCACTTAACGGGAGATCCATTAGAAAAAAATGCCCTGTATGCAAGCAGTGCTTTGGTGATTGATTTAGAGTCTCAAAGCATTCTCTTCGAAAAAGACAGTTACACCCGTCTTCCCATTGCAAGTCTAACCAAATTAATGACCGCTTACATCATTTTAGAAGAAAATGATCCCAGCAGTATTGTGACGGTGAGCAATCGCGCAGCGGATGCGGAGGGATCTCAAATGAGACTGGCCGCAGGGGAACAAATCACGGTGAAAAATCTGCTCTACGGGCTTTTGATTCAATCCGGAAATGATGCCGCGATTGCACTCGCCGAATTCAATGCCGGCTCCGAAACGGCTTTCATTAAAAAAATGAACGCCGAAGCAAAGAATCTAGGGCTGGAAAACACCTACTACGCCAACACCACAGGACTGGATAGCACAAGTGCGTACTCCACTACTCATGACCTATTGATTCTCAGCACTCAACTCTTGAAAAACAGCAGCATACGAGAGATCGCCAAAAACAGCAGCATTGAAGTAACGGGAACAAATGGAGAAGTGCACAAGCTCATCAATACCAATATTTTATTGGGGCAACTAGGAGTAGAAGGCTTAAAAACAGGGACCACTCCTCTGGCAGGAGAATGTTTACTCAGCTTGGTAAAAACCGACGAAGGCAATGAAATATTAATCGTCATTTTGGGCAGCTCAGATCGATTTTTAGATACAAAAATTTTGATCGACTGGGTCAACACCTCTTACACTTGGTAAACCTCTCTTCATGTTCCCGATTACAGAAACTGTTCGCCATCTCATCCTCATTTTAGGATCTGGCTTTTTAGCGTTCGGGATTGCTTTTTTACTCGCCAATCCTTTCCTTGGATTATTAAAAAAATGGAAAGTAGAAAAAACGATCCGAAGCATCGCCAGTGACGGCAAAGAAGCCACTTTATACCAAGCGCTTCACCAAAAAAAAGCGGGCACCCCCACCATGGGTGGAATTTTAATTTGGGGAACCACTCTCTTGGTTGTTTTAATTTCAAGAGCCCTTTCGTACTTTGGCGTCTTTGAACATTCTCTACTGAGCAGAAACGAAACCTACCTGCCTATTTTCACGCTCTTATCCGTTGCCTTACTGGGAATGGTGGATGACCTTTTCAACATCAAAGGGTGGGGAACCAGCAAAGGCCTAAACATGAAACCTAAATTCATCACCCTTACCCTATTCACTTTAGTGGGCGCCCTTTGGTTTTTCTTCAAATTGGAATACGATCAAATTCATCTTCCCGGAATAGGAGATTTTATCCTGGGCTACTGGTACATTCCTCTTTTTGTATTCATCATCATGGGTACGGCTCATTCAGTGAATTTTACCGATGGATTAGATGGCCTAGCGGGAGGTTTAAGCATTATTGCCTTTGGAGCGTATAGCGCTCTGGCTTATGCGCATGGACTGCTGATTTTGTCGGCTTTTTGTGCGGTGATCGTGGGTGCCAGTCTAGCCTTTTTGTGGTTCAACATTCCTCCGGCACGTTTTTACATGGGCGACACGGGTGCCTTAGCGCTAGGAGCAACGCTCGGCGTGATTGCAATGATCACAAACACGGTGGCCATCCTCCCCTTCATTGGCTTTATTTTCGTGATTGAAACACTGAGCATCCTTTTTCAAATGAGTTCTAAAAAATGCTTCGGGAAAAAAATATTCCATATTGCTCCACTTCATCACCATTATGAACACTTGGGCTGGCCGGAATCCCAAATAGTGATGCGTTTTTGGATTGTAGGGGGTTTATTCGCCACTCTCGGTTTGATCTTGGGTTTGATCGGTATGGGGAATTGAGGGATCCAGCTCAGGAGCAATCTCGATGGAATCAACCACAGCCAAGTCAATCACTACCAAGTCCGTAGCGAGACCCATTTCCTCTTCCAAAATAGTGAATTGATCCGCCAAAGCTTCCGTCATAGGAGCTTCCTCCTTAATACGTTCATATAAATCTTGCTGAACCGATTCTTCATAATCCGTCGTTTCAAAAAAGCTCGTCAGCTCTCCTAATTCTTTTTCACGCAAACTGAGCGCCAAAACACTCATTTGTTCAAGCACCGTAGCACTCACATTTAGATCATCTTTTAAATCAGGGAGCGTAGCAATCACACGAAGCAGTTGCACATCGGCTGTTTTTTGTTCAAGGAGAGCAGAAACCAGAGCTTCTCTTTGATCCATTTCAACGGTTTCCAAAGCCGAAAGAATAGAGAGAGAAGTTTTTTGATAAGCCTCTAAAATCAAAACCGCTTCAGCATACTTATTTTCAGCAATCAAATCAGGAATTTGCTGCAAGGGTTGAGAAACTGTCTGAGACAAAAGCTTAATCTGTTCCAATAAATCAGAGAAAAGGAGTTTAGAGGTGTCGGTCAAATGTTCCTGCAAAAGAATTTCAGCTTCTGTAGAACCGGGATTCACAAAAGCTTGCTTTTGAGTTTCATCATAGTGAGCCAAAAGTTCACTGGAATCTTCTACCCCTGACTCCGTAACGGCAATAACGGTAGCTTGATAGTCTTTTAAAACTTCCGTTGCTTTATCCGTCTCCCCACGAGCCAGCAAGACTTGGGCTTCATCAAGCCGTGCTTCAGCTTGTTGGATCAACAAATCTTGTTTAGCCTCCACAGTAAAAGCCAAAGAAACTTGTAAATCCTCACGGAAAGTTTTGAGTCCATACAAAGGATTTCCTGGTAAAATCATGGCCACACTGATTGTTTCGTTCTTATAATGTTCATCCAAAGAACGCGCATAGCTCTTTCCATAAGCTAAATTGAAGGTCCACCATACGTCATTTTTTTCGGCTTCATTTACAGTAGAGGTCTCTATTTGATCCGAGACCATCAAGACCGCATCTTGACCCAAAATACCCGCATAAGACTCCATTGCGCTGCTCACCTCCACATCCACCAAACTCCGCACGACCTCTAAAGTCGACTCTTCTCCATTGACTTGAAGGTCAAAACTCGC
>CAZHKJ010000005.1:22859-30901 GCA_964533115.1 uncultured Candidatus Peribacteria bacterium
CCAAACACGTCCTGAGGTCTGATTCACAACAATGCGCGTATTGGCCTTATTCGTAGGGTCTACCCATGTGTCCACAATGTCCACTGTGGTAGAGGGTCCCAGAGTGATACGACTGTCATCCAAAAAACTAAGATGCGCCATAGAACCTTCAGCGGTAGTCACCGTATCTCCTTCCTGAACAAGCGATTCCCCCTGAACTAAAACTCCATTGATGTAGACCTCTCCCTCCACGACTTCCAAACGATTATGAGAGAAAGCGGAGGCCTCAGGTGTAAAATCCATTAAAGGAGCAAACATCACACTCATGAGCACTCCCAAAGTCCCCAATGACCACCAACGCCCAGGATTTAAAGAGAAATGAAAAGTGGGACTGCGTTCAGGAATCAGATCCAAAAGCCGCTCTTTAGCCTGAACTTTTTTAAGGCGAGACAAACGAACCGGTTCTCGCATAGAACGGAGCAAGGGAAGAACTTCAGAGTGAACACCACGATCAAGAAGCTTGGGACTCATACGAGCCCAAATGCGGTTTTTAGCGAGTTCTAGATCAGGTTCTTGCATAATGCATAGTATAAAACGAGGAAGCCATGAACTTTATTACAAAAATCAAAAGAATTCTTTTTTTAAACCCTTTTCATTCAAAATCGATTTCAATTCTTTAAGAGCACGGAACTGAAGCACTCGCACATTTCCCTCCCGTTCGCCCAAAATTTGAGCAATTTCACTGTTTGAAAGTCCAATAAGAAACTTCAAAGTAACCACTTGTCGATAAGGCTCTTTAAGCTGATCTACGGCTTCTCTCACCGATTGACTGAGCATGGCTTGTTCCGTGAGTGACTTCGGAGCACTTTTCTCACTTTTATCCTCCAGCTGTTCATCAATAGGAGCCACGCTACGATGCTGCCGCCGATAATCAATAACCGCATTGTGCGCAATACGAAACAACCAAGCAGAAAACTGCACGTCTCTTTTTTCATATTTCTCCAAATTCATCCACGCTTTAATAAAAACCAATTCCACCAAATCATCCACTTCGTGAGCAGGAACACGAAAATAAACGTAGCGATAAATAGGATCAAAAAACAATTCATAAAGATCTCCAAAAGCCGCTTTGTCGCCTTCTTGCGCAGAAAAGACTAGAGCATCAACATCAAAAGGATTGGGCGTAGAAGAAGGCATGTGGAGAGGCCGAAATGGGCTTGAGCGTAAGCCAAATATACACGCTTTTAAAACGACAGAAAAGAGCCTGCGTTTCAAATCTTGCTTGCTAAGAAAAGCTAGGGATGGCCCAATGCCTTCGTGGCCCGTTCCACTTCTTCGGAGAGGCCAAGAAAAACAGGAGTCTTCTGAGTTAAGCTTTCAATTTTCATGTCTAGAACAGATTCACGTCCATTACTGCTCGCTCCGCCTGCCTGTTCTACCAAAAAAGCCATAGGCCCACACTCATACATAAGGCGCAGTTTTCCTTGAGGAGCACTCGGCATGCCTGGATACATAAAAATCCCTGAACCTTTTTTTAAGACATGATTGAGATCCGGAACCATCCCCCCTGAATAACGAAGGGTATATTTAGACTTAATGTACCAAGAAACCAGCTCAAAATAATCTTGGCGTTCTGCCGTAGCCCGCAAATTACCCGGAGCAAAATAAGCTTTGCCCTCCCTCATTTCAATCTTATCGTCCACAAGTTCCCAGCCCCTTTCGGTGAGTAAAAATTCATGAACGCCTTCTCCAAAAGAAAGCATCAAGGTCGTCTTAGGGCCATAAAGCGCATAAAAAGCCGCCAGCTGTTCACGAGGGGTTCGCCCAAGCACGTCCAAGCCTTTATAAATACCAACAATGGTCCCCACTGAAAAATTCACATCAAACAAACTGGAACCATCCAAAGGATCATGAAAAACGCTGTAAAGGCCTGCAGGATTTGTAAGTTGAAGACCATCCTGTTCTTCACTAGAATAAGCTCCCACTAAAGAGCAGCCGCGCAAAGCCTCATTCATGATTCGGTCGGCTTCGACATCCATGGCTATCTGTTCTTCTCCATACGCATTTTTTGTACCCGATTTTCCAGTACTTTCGTGAATAATCGTGGCAGAAATTCGTTCAATCGCCCCCAATAAGGTGAGCAACAAAGTAGCTAAATCGGGGTTAAGCTGACGGGTTTGGAAAAAATCTTGAATCATATGGAAAATCTACCATCCTTGAATACCCGCACACAAGACCACAAGATTCGATTAAAGTCCCTGCTCCGCCTCTAAGCTATAACGCCCCTGACTAGCCAGAGCATTCATATGAGCACGGTGAACAAGAATACTTTGAGCCTCTTGAAAACGAGCGTTCAAATCTGGAGCAGAACCCTTTGCCCAAGCTTCCAAAGCAGGCTGCTGAATAGCTCTTCCATAAGAGAAACTGAGGGGCCAGGGCAAGGCTTCACCAAGCTGGTGCATGAGATTCAAATGCAGAGTCGACTGTGCATCACTTTGACCTCCCGATAAAAAGACGACTCCAGCAATAGAAGTCGGTACATTTTCCATCAAACACTTCACCGTTTGCTGCGCCACCGTTTTTTCGTCCACCTGTACAGGACAGCTTTTACCGGGGAGCACCATGCTCACTTTAAGAATAGCCCCCTCCAAAGCCACGTTTTGCTGACTCAGTTCCAAAAATAACGCTTTTAAAACACGCGCGGTCACCTCATAACAACGTTCGATCGTGTGCGACCCATCCATGATCATCTCAGGCTCCACCATGGGAACAATATCCAGTTCCTGACAAAGAGCCGCATAACGCGCTAAAGCGTGGGCATTGCTCTTTACACAGGCCTCACTAGGTAGTGTATCGGAGATATTGATCACGGCACGCCACTTAGCAAAAGTCGCCCCCAAAGTCTTATACTCCATCAAACGTTCTCGAAGGCCATCTAAGCCTTCCGTGACCATTTCACCCGGATGCAAAGCTAAATCCTTAGCCCCCGTGTCCACTTTAATTCCCGCTTGGATGCCGGCCTCTTTTAAAACCTGAACAAAAGATCGCCCGTCACGAGTGCTCTGACGTAGGGTTTCATCAAATAAAATCATCCCTCCCAAGTACTGAGCAATGTCAGGAGCGGTAAGCAAAAGTTCGCGATACTCCCTACGAGTTTCTTCCGTACACTCCACTCCAAGGGCTTCAAAACGCTTTTTACAAGTAGAATGACTTTCATCAATCGCTAAAATACCTTTGCCCGCAGCCACCATAGATTGAGCCGTAGCCTGAAGAATATGCAGATTCATAAGGATGAGAAATTTAAAATTAAGATGTTGTAAAAACACTATAACATTCAAAATACGGATGAAAAAGACAAGTGAACGAGAGGAAGGTTTTCCTCATAGGTTGAGCATTTGAGGAAGGATGCCGGCAGGAAAGACATTAAGCCCTTTAGACACTTTGATGCAACAAGCAAGACCCTTGCAAAAAACACCGAAAGCCCTTAGTCTGCTCCCACTCTAACTCTGATCTCTATGGCCCGCGTCAGTACCTATCTCAATTTTGCTGGAAACACGGAAGAGGCGTTTCATTTTTACAAAAGGGTTTTCGGAACCGAATTTATGGGTGAAATAAGCCGCTTTGGCGACATCCCTCCTCACGAAGGATACACTCCTCCAAAACCCGAAGAAGCTCATTTAATCATGCACGTTGCTCTCCCTATTTTAGGCGGCCACCTATTGATGGGAACCGATGCGCCAGAGTCTATGGGATTCAAAATGAACGCTGGGAACAATGTCTACATCAATCTGGAACCAGATACTCTTGAAGAAGCTCACAAATTATTCGATGCTCTTTCTTCAGGAGGAAAAATCGAAGTGCCTTTAACGAAGATGTTCTGGGGAGCCTATTTTGCTTCATTCTCAGATTCATTTGGGGTACAATGGATGATCAACTGTGAAGGAAAAGATGCTTAAAAATCAACGGCTTTTCCTCCACATCATCGCCAATCAAATTTTAAGTGGAACCGCCACCTCATTTGTTTGGTTTGCCCTCATTTTTTGGGCCTTCCTGGAAACAGACTCCATTTTAGTCACCTCCTTGATTGCGGGAATTTTTGGGATCACCAATGCCATCACGGCCTTCCCCTTTGGTTGGATGGTGGACCATTACAAGAAAAAATCAGTGCTACTGATCTCCAGCAGCCTATCCACTCTCAGCTTCATTGGAGCCTATTTTCTGTTAACAGGAATGCCCGAATCCAGCTTCCAGAACATCAGCAGTCCAGTCTTGTGGATACTCATCATCATTTTGCTCTTCGGATCGATTGCCGGAAACTTACGAATGATTTGTCTCAACCCCATTGTGAGCATGCTTTTTGAAGCCGACGAACGGGCCAAACAAAATGGACTCATTGGAGTGAGCAATGGAATATCCTTCACCCTCACCTCTGTACTCAGCGGTTTATCTATAGGCCTATTGGGGATGGAAATAACCCTACTACTCGCCATTAGTGCTTTAAGTTTGAGCATTGTATATCTCTCTTTTATTCCGATTCCAGAGCTAAAATTGCAAGAAAATGCCCCAAACAAGTTAGACACCCCTGAAGAGAAAACCAGCACTTTAAAGCTGATTCGAAACACCTCGGGGTTCATCGGACTCATGCTTTTTGCCATCTTGAATAATTTACTCGGAGGCGTGTTTATGGCGCTCATGGATGCTTATGGCCTTTCGCTTGTGTCGGTAGAGAGCTGGGGCTTTTTATGGGGACTACTCAGCCTGGTAACGATTGTGGGAGGAATGGTTGCTACTAAATACGGCATAGGGAAAGACCCTGTGAAAACTTTAATTCTACTGAATTTATTCACATGGATAAGCTGTATCCTTTTCCCATTAAAAGCTTCTATCGTTTTATTGGGACTAGGGGGAATAGTATGGATGTTTTGTTTCCCTATTGTAGAGACTGCCGAACAAACGATCATTCAAAAAGTCATCCCGATCCAGCAACAGGGCCGAGTGGTTGGATTGATGCAAAGTTTGGAAAACGCAATCGCCCCCCTCACCTCTCTCTTAATCGGGCCCATCACGGCTTTTTGGATCGTTCCTTTCATGACCACAGGAAAGGGCGCCGAGTGGATAGGCTCCTGGTTTGGAACAGGACAAGATCGCGCCATGGCCCTGGTATTCATCATGGCAGGAGTTTTAGGGACCTTACTGAGCGTGGGAAGCTATTTCTCCAAAACACGCAAAAAAATCACCGCGCTTTACCAAAGCTAAGCCTTAAAATTCAGCTTGAAAAAGAATGGTTGGCACTCTATAATGATGAGTGCTAATTAAACAGCAACCCAAATCTCATGAACATCCATAAATTCACTACGAAGGCGGCAGAAGCCATAGAACAAACCGGGAAGCTCGTACAGAAAATGCGCCACGCTGCTCTAACGCCCCTTCACCTGCTCCACGAACTCATCATCCAAGAAGATGGGGTTGTTCCAGGCTTGCTCAAAACAATGAACATAGAGGAGTCTGAACTTGAGAAAAAAATCCAAAAAGCACTGGAAGCCTATCCAAAAATTCAAGGCTCTTATAGACCAGAGCTGGCACGAGAATTAGAAGCCGTCATTCAAAATGCTGAAGAGGAAGCAAAGAAACTGCAAGATGCCTACGTGAGCACCGAACACTTGTTCATCGCCCTAATAAAGGATCACAGCGTCAGTCTCGTTCTGCCTCTCAAAGAAACCGAGGTACTGGAAAAATTACGGCTTTATAGAGGCCATCAAAAAGTCACCGATCCGGATCCCGAGAACAAATATCAAGCCCTCGCCAAATACACCATTGATTTCACCGAATGGGCAAGTAAAGGTAAAATCGACCCCGTTATTGGAAGAAATGAAGAAATTCGCCGAGTGATGCAAATCCTTTCTCGTCGGACTAAAAATAACCCTGTGCTCGTGGGCGAGCCGGGAACGGGAAAAACAGCCATCGTCGAGGGCCTGGCTAAAAAAATCATCGAGGGAGATGTGCCGGAAAGTTTAAAACGAAAAAAATTGCTGGGACTCGATCTAGGCGCCTTGCTGGCGGGCACTAAATTTCGAGGAGAATTTGAGGAAAGACTCAAAGCGATCATCAAGGAAATTGAACAGTCGGATGGGCAGATCATTCTATTCATCGATGAACTACACACCATTGTGGGGGCCGGATCCAGTGAAGGTTCAACCGATGCAGGAAATCTACTGAAGCCGGCTCTGGCTCGTGGGCAACTTCGAACCATCGGCGCCACCACCTTAAAAGAATATCGAAAGTACGTCGAAAAAGACGCGGCACTGGAACGCCGCTTTCAACCCGTGATGGTGGACGAACCCACCCAAAAAGACGCCCTTTCAATCCTCCGTGGCATCAAAGAAAAATACGAATTACATCACGGCGTAAAAATTCGTGACAATGCATTAGTAGCAGCCGTTACTCTTTCCAGCCGCTACATCAGCGACCGTTTCCTACCCGACAAAGCCATCGATTTGATGGATGAAGCGTGCTCAGTGATCCGCATCGAAAACGACAGCATGCCCACTGAAATCGATGAACTTCAACGTCAAATACGCCAACTCGAAATCGAAAGAGAGGCGCTTAAAAAAGAGGCTGATCCAGAGTCAAAAAATCCGGACCTAGCGGCGCAAAAAAGATTGAAAGAGTTGGAAAAGGAGTTGAGTGAAGAAAAAGAAAAACTCGGCGCCCTAGACACAAAGTGGCGAAGTGAAAAAGAAGTGATCGACGCTATTAAAAATCTAGATCGAGAAATCGATGAACTTAAAATGGAATCTCAAAAAGCCGAGCGAGAAGGAAATCTCACACGCGTGGCTGAAATTAAATATGGGAAAATTCCAAACTTAGAGAAACAAGCGGCTGAGGCAAAAGACAAATTGAAGCATCGGCAAAAAGAGGGGCAACTTCTTCGCGATGAGGTCACAGAAGAAGACATCGCAGCGGTGGTCTCCCGTTGGACAGGCATTCCGGTAAATAAGATGCTCAGCAGCGAAACCGAAAAATTAACGCATATGGAAGAAGAACTCTCTCGTCGGGTGATCGGCCAAAAAGAAGCCATCAGCGCAGTTTCCAATGCGGTGCGTCGAAGTCGAGCCGGCATCCAAGACGAAAATCGCCCGATAGGTTCTTTCATTTTTCTAGGCCCCACCGGCGTAGGAAAAACCGAACTCGCCAAGGCACTCGCCGAAAATCTCTTCGATGATGAAAAACAGATACTGCGGCTCGACATGAGTGAGTACATGGAAAAACACTCTGTCGCTCGCCTGGTCGGCTCGCCTCCGGGCTACATCGGCCATGACGAAGGAGGCCAGCTCACCGAAGCATTGAGGCGACATCCTTACGCGGTAGTACTCTTTGATGAGATCGAAAAAGCCCATCCCGATGTTTTCAATATCCTTTTGCAAATGCTCGATGACGGCCGTCTCACCGACAGCAAGGGCCGCACCGTGGATTGTAAAAATACGCTTATGATTATGACTTCCAATCTAGGCGCAGGACTGTCTAAAACAGAAAGAGAAAAGGCCCTTCACCAATTTTTCAGACCAGAATTTTTAAATCGCATCGATGAGATTGTTTTCTTTCATAAATTAGAGCCCGAGCAAATCACGGAAATTGTGAAGATACAAATCCAAAAACTAACACAGCGTCTGGCTCGCCGTGGCATAACCCTTACCCTGACCAAAGGGGCTCTTGTCCATTTTGCGGAAGCCGGTTACGATGAAGATTTTGGTGCTCGCCCCCTCAAACGCCTCATTCAAAACGAACTCCTAGACGAACTTTCTCTTCAAATTCTCGAAGGCAAAATCAAAGAAGGAAGCAACGTAAAGGTAGATTGGAAAGAAGGAAAAGTGAGGATTATTTAGTGATGGCAAAATACTCAACTACTTTCGTAATCGACAAGCCAACACCGGAGCAGAGCGTTTCAGGGGAAAGCTTAAGTGTCTTAGCTCGTGGCGTGCAGAATATCAAATTCTTGCCGCTCCACTTCTGCCATTCCATTTTCTTGGCATAATGGAATCTGTCTAACTTTTAGTCAGACTGAA
>CAZHKJ010000006.1:0-20483 GCA_964533115.1 uncultured Candidatus Peribacteria bacterium
AAGAGTTGAAGAACATCAGCTTTATAATGTTACAAAAAGATTTTTTATTGCACTGCGCATTACTAGTAAATACAAGCGAAAAAACACCAAGAGAAATCGAAGAAATCTGCGCTCAAAAAACGGCGACACTAGAAGAAGAATTCGCCACCTATAAAATATTTAAAAGAAAACATCCTGAGAAAGAAAATTTTTTAAGGCAAAGGTCTTTTTTAAGATCTAAGCCAATGAGTATTACGGAGGAACAGAGCTTACTTCAAAGTTTTTACGAAAAATACCTCAGCGATCCTTTAACATTTAAAAAAACCAGTGCACCTAATCGTGATTTATTAAATCAGGGGCTTCAATTGGCAAACATAAAAGTAGAGGAATTTGAAAAAGAAAATCTTGAAGAGGTATTGAGCGAAATTGAGAAATTACAACTAGGCGCTGCAGTAAGGGCAATAATGGATTATTTAACACGAAAAAAACTGGCAAACGACTTGCTCAAGCGCCTTGAGATCATGTAGATTGCGTACATGATTCTCTCTGACCACGACATTAAAAAAGCCATCAAAAGTGGACGTATTGCGGTTGAGTCCCCAGAAAACGACCACGAAAAGAACATTCATGCTTCCAGCATGGATCTACGTCTAGGCAAGTGGTTTAAAGTCTACGATCACAGTAAATTCCCCGTTTTGGATCCTTTAAAAATGGGCAGTTTTCAAGGACTCACCACTTTAGTCGAAATCACGAATCCCGAAGAACCTTTCATCGTCCATCCGGGAGATTTTGTCTTGGGAGTGACCATGGAAAAAATCAAATTAGGAGACGATCTTGTCGCTCGTGTAGAAGGCCGCAGTTCTTTGGGACGTTTGGGCATCATTGTACACTCGACGGCAGGCTTCATTGATGCCGGCTTCGAGGGCACCATTACCCTGGAAATCACCAATATCAATCGTATGCCGGTGGCCCTATATCCTGGTATGCGGGTATGTCAACTCGCGTTCGAAGAAATGAGCAGCCCGGCGGACGTCCCCTACAACAAAAAAGTCTCTTCGAAGTATCAGGGCCAAAGTCTACCGGAAGAAAGTCGATTAACGATTGATCCTGAATTTGACAAGATCAAATTGTCCGCCTAAATCCATGTTCAATCCCATTTCTCCACGCAAAATTCCGGCCCTCATGGCCACTCAGCATCCCGACAACGCTTGTGCTCCTTTTTGGTCTGACAAACCTTTTATAACAACTAATTTAGAGGTAGAAGAAATCTATCAAAGTTTTTTTGGCCTGGGTTGTGATGAATACATGTGGGACTGGGAGGGGAAATTCGCAGACGAAGGCATGATTGAGCGGCTCATCACTAATTATTTTGAAGCCTTTAAAAAAACTGAAATAGGAAAAGATCGTTTCATCACGCTTCGCATTCCCAACATCTGGGAAGAAAAATCTTTTAAGCTGGCTAGAGCCTACATGAGCGTGCTGTCGGCAGGAGAATTCATGAAATCGTTAGGACTCAACACCCCTCCGGTTTTCGAACTGATTCTGCCCATGACCAAATCCGCTGAGCAACTGATCCACATACAAAAAACCTTCCAAAAAACAGCTCAGCTTCATGAGCAAATTTTCTATGAAGAAGATAAATCCGCGTCCAATCGCTTTGGAGAAGATTATATCCACATCATTCCCCTTTTTGAGAGTGTAGAAGATTTAACGAATTGTGCGGAGGTATTAACGGAATTTTTACGTTTACATCGTGAACATTTCAAGAAAGACCCCCCTTATCTTCGTGTGTTTATTGCGCGCTCAGACCCTGCTTTAAATGCGGGCTTTGTCCCTGCGGTTCTAGCTTCACGCCTCGCTTTGCGTGAAATTGCTCGTCTAGAGAAAGCAACAGGAATTCCTATGTACCCCATCATCGGAAGTGGCTCTCTTCCATTCAGAGGTGGGATCAACCCTGAAAATATAGAAAAAGTGCTCCCTCAGTATGAAGGTGTACGAACCATTTCCATTCAATCCGCTTTCCGTTACGATTACCCACAAGAAGAGGTTAAAAAAGCCCTGGCCTTCATCGAAGCAGAACTTCCAAAAAAGAAAGCGCCTCTTTTTGATGACGCTCATTTTAAGCAGCTGAGCGCCCTCATTCAAATTTTTAAAGAAAGCTATCGCCCAACGCTAGAAGCTTTTGCCCCCTTGATCAACGAGATGGCAAAACACATTCCCAGTCGACGTGAACGGGTTCAGCACATTGGACTTTTTGGCTACAACCGAGGGGTAGGAGAGATTAAATTGCCACGAGCCATCACTTTTACGGGTGCTTGCTATTCCTTAGGAGTACCCCCCGAATTCATAGGCACGGGTCGTGCTCTAAAACAAGCGGTGGAAGAAAATCTTTTACCCATTTTAGAAGAGCATTTCTTCACCCTACGCTCCGAGCTGAAACATGCAGGAAAATATCTAAACAAAGAAAATTTAGAAGAATGGGCCAAAGGTTCAGAAGAAGAAAGTCCAGCGGCTTGGGCCAAGGAGATTCTAGAAGATATTCGCCTATGCGAAGAAATCCTCGGCATAGAACTAGGACCTCAAAAAGCAATCCATCATCTGCATAAAAACCTCACATCAAACATTTTTCTAAAACGAAGCATGGGACTCGATTTTCAAGACGATCTAGTAGAAGCGGCCATCATGCGAAAGAGCTTAGGATGACCTAAGCTCAAACGGAAGTCTTTAACTGAAGTTCTTCTCTTTAAACGGTTTTACCTGTACGCTTAGCTCGTTTTGTTTGACCTCGAGTCAGCTTTTTCTTTGGAGCAGCAGGCTCTGGAGCCATTTCCTCAGGCATTTCTTCTTCAACCAAGAAATCTTCTTCCGTCTCGTCAAAATCAAATTCTTCTTCCATAGCGGCTTCTAAAATCTCCAAGATTTTATCCATTTTTGCATTGAGCGTTTTGAACTGCTCATTGCTCATTTTGGATTCAGGAGCAGGGGCAGGACTAAAACGAGGCGCTTTTTGTTCAAAACGTCGGGGCTCAAAGCCATCTTGATCTTGACGTTTAAAACAATCTCTACAGAAAACAGGGCGACCATTAACAGGCTTAAAAGGTACTTCACAAAAATCTCCACAATCTGAACAATGAGTAGAAAAAAGCGGTTTACCGGTTCCATTCCCACCCGTGAAATTAGGACGATCCCCGTAAGGACGGCTAAAATGACGCTTTCCTCCAGAGTTACGATCAGAACCAAAATCTCGATTCTCTTGGTTAAATTTTCTGTACATAGAACAAGTTTTTAAATGACAAGCGTAGCACTATAGACCATCCTCACAAGAATGTCCATTCAATAAGACTCAAAAAGAGGCACCCCTAAAAAAGCTCTAGCTCCTCAAATAATCACGAATGGCCCCGGCCAAACGTTCATAAATGAGCGCTAATTTTTGAGGATCACGGGTCAGCGTGGTCACACGGAATCCGTAATGCGGACTAAAAAATCCACTGGCAGGCACCACACAAATACCCGTAGAAGCCAAAAGATAATAAACAAAACGTTTATCGAGAGGCAGATCTGGATTAGAAGTCTTCATCTCAACAAAACTTTTTACCGCTTCGTTGGCAATCGGCAAGCTTTGATGGGCGGTCAATTGATTGGCTTCAAAAATAGGCATCATATAAAAAGCCCCATTCGTAGGATTCACTTTAAGCCCCTCTAAAACCTTTAATTTTTCCGAAATAAGCCCGCTGTTGTGTTCCAAAAGAGCATTGTTTTGAGCCAACCAAGCTTCAAATTCAGGGTGATCATAAGCCCGAGGCATAACAATTTGGGGCAAATGCGTGGAACACACTTCCAGTAAAGCTCGCCGTTTAACACTGTCGGCGTATTTCTTAAAGTCGGGATCCAAATGCAGATTATGAAATTCAATCCAACCGCTGCGTCCACCGGGCCAAGGAAGATCTTTGGACAGTCCCCGCATGACCATCAAAGGAACGCGATTTTTAGCGAGCTCCGTAATTTGAGGGAAAGAATATCCATTATAAACCATACGGAAATAGATCTCGTCCGAAAGAATCATCAGTTGATATTTTTCAGCCAAAGCAATGATTTTTTCTAAGATTTCAGCGCTGTAAACAGCCCCTGTAGGATTATTAGGATTGATCACCAAAATGCCCACCACTTCAGGATGCTGCTGAATCTGAGTTTCCATATGAGTCAAATCCGGTTCCCACGCTTTTTCTGGATCAAGTTTATAAGTTATAGCCTCTTCCCCCTCCGAAAAAGATTCAAATGCCCCATGAGTGGGGTAGGCGGGAGAGGGTTGCAAAATACGAGCTCCCTTCGGAAGCATTTGATAAATCATCGAAATAGCCGCTCCCAAACCAGAGGTGATCAAGACGTCTTCATAATCCAATTCACTGTTTGGAGAAAATCGTCGAGAGTAGTCGGCCACCCATTTGCGCACAGGAATCGCGCCACGGGAGTGAGTGTAGCCAAACACCGCATCGCCAGGTTTATCGATTTCTTCTTTAATCAAGTCTTTCATGAACTGGGGAACAGGCCATCCCTTAGCGATGGGATCGCCTATATTTTCATTCTCAATTTTCAGCGAAGGATCCAGTTCTGTAATCTGTTGAACAAAGTCGACAATCTCACGAATTTCATAACGGAGCAGGTGCGTGGAAGGATGAACGGGGCTGTGACGCATGAGCAAAAATTAGGTAGCTTTACGCTAACACACTCGGCTAAAATGAATCCATAGTTTTTCTCATTTTATGTTTCGTCCCATCGACCCCAAAACCCATCTGCCCGACATTGAACACAAGCATCTTGAATACTGGAAATCCTCAAAAATATTTGAACGTTCCGTAGAAGCCCGGAAAGGAAAATCGAAGTTTGTTTTTTTTGATGGCCCTCCTTTTGCCAATGGTCTCCCTCATTATGGGCACATCATGGCCAATGCTTTAAAAGATGCAGTGACTCGGTACTGGAACATGCGGGGCTACTATGTGCCGCGAACCAATGGTTGGGACTGTCATGGCCTGCCTGTAGAGTACGAAATAGAAAAAGAGCTGGGACTTTCGGGAAGAAAAGACATCATGGAAATGGGCGTTGAGACCTTCAATACGAAGTGCCGAGAAAGTGTGTTTCGCTACACCAAGCAATGGGAAGAACTCCTCACTCGCATCGCACGTTGGGTGGATTTCGAAGATTCTTATGCCACTTTGGATGCCGATTACATGGAGTCCATTTGGTGGGTGTTCAAAAGTATTTGGGAGAAGGGATTGGTTTATCAAGATTTCAAGTCCATGCACACCTGTCCTCGTTGCGTCACCCCTCTTTCAAATTTTGAAGTCTCCTTAGGTTATAAAGACGTGACCGACCTCACCGTGACGGCTAAATTTCGAAGCAAAAAAGATCCCCATCGTTTCTTTCTTGCATGGACCACTACTCCTTGGACGCTCCCCGGAAACGCCGCACTGGCCGTAGGATCGGACATCGATTACGTTTCGGTAAAGCCAGAAGGGTCTAACGAGACCTACATTCTCGCCAAAGCTTTAGTGGAAAAACACTTCACATTAGAAGGACTGAGCATCGAAGAAGAAATGAAAGGATCCGATCTAGTGGGGGAGGGATATGAAGCTTTGTTTCCCTATTATCTCGAGTCAAAACTACCCGGCATCGAAAAATCTTGGAGAGTCATTGAAGCCGATTTCGTCACCATCGAAGATGGAACAGGAATTGTACATATTGCCCCAGGTTACGGAGAAGACGACTACCTAGCGGGTAAAAAAGAAGGAATAGCGGTGATTCAACATGTGAACATGAGTGGAAATTTTGAAGCAGAGGTCAGTGATTTTGCAGGGAAATTTGTAAAAGGACAGGATCAAAATATCGCCCATTATTTAAGCGAGAAGGGAGTCTTGTTTAAGAAGGAAAATGTGAAACACAGCTATCCTCATTGCTGGCGTTGTGACACTCCACTCCTCAACTTCGCAGGAAAAGCTTGGTTTGTTCGAGTCACCGAAATCAAAGATAAATTAATAGCCAATAATAAAAAAATCCACTGGCAGCCGGATCATATCCAAGAAGGTCGTTTTGGGAAGTGGCTTGAGAATGTACGAGATTGGAACATCTCTCGAAATCGTTTTTGGGGCTGTCCTATCCCTGTTTGGGAATGCGAAGGATGTAAAGCACAAGAATGTATCGGATCGGTAGAAGAACTCAGTAAACGCAGTGGAGGAAAACTTCCAAAAAGGGAAGGTCAACTCGATTTACACAAACCCTACATAGACGAAATCCTTTTAGCCTGTAGTTCCTGTACAGGAACCATGAGAAGAATTCCAGAAGTGCTGGATTGTTGGTTCGAATCGGGAGCAATGCCTTATGCTCAACTGCACTATCCCTTCGAGAATAAAGAAGAATTCGAAAAGAACTTCCCAGCCCATTTCATTGCCGAAGGGCTCGATCAAACTCGAGGATGGTTTTATACTTTACATGTTTTAGCCACTATTCTTTTCGACAAACCGGCCTTCCAAAACGTGATTGTGAATGGAATTTTATTGGCCGCAGATGGAGAAAAACTATCAAAACGAAAAAAGAACTACCCCGACCCAAACATGCTTTTTGAGGCGAAAGGAGTGGATTCCACAAGAATGTTCCTTTATACCTCCACCGCTCCTTTAGCGGAAGACGTTCGTTTTTCAGAGCAGCATGTGGATGAATTGGTCAAAAAATTCACCCTCACCCTGTGGAATACTTATAGTTTCTTCGTAACTTACGCAAACATCGATGCCTTCGAACCCAGCATGATGGAGCATAAGCCTGCTCACAAACTAGACGCATGGATCCTTTCTCGTTTAAACGGATTGATTGAGGAAACAACAGAAGCCATGGAGCGCTACAACTTAACAAAAGCTACTCGTCCTATGCTGGATTTTGTAGACGATCTCTCCAATTGGTATGTCCGAAGAAGTCGACGTCGTTTTTGGAAGTCCGAAAATGATAAAGATAAAATAGAAGCCTACCAAACCTTGTACACGGTACTCGTGAAATTTTCTCAAATTCTAGCCCCTTTCATGCCATTCTTGGCAGATGAGATCTATCGGAATCTCACAAATGAAGAGTCCGTGCATTTATCGGATTGGCCTGTCGTAAATAAAAATGTACAAAATTCAGACTTAGATCAGGAGATTGCCTTAGCACGACGTATTGTGAACTTAGGGCACTCTATTCGAGGAAAAAAGAAAATCCGAGTGCGTCAACCGCTTTCAAAAGTAACCGTAGGGCTCCCCAAATCCATCGATCCAGAAATAGTGCGGCTACAAAAAGAAGTGATTTTGGAAGAATTGAATGTAAAAGAATTAGAGATCCTAAAAGATGCAGGAGAAATTGCTGAATTCGTTGCGATTCCAAACGCAAAACGGCTCGGTCCTAAATATGGGAAAGAGGTGCAGCAAATCATCAACCAAGCTAAAGCAGGCCAATTTGAAGTGCAAGCAGATCAAAGCATCAAAGTAGGCTCATTCATTTTACTAGCGGATGAAATAGAACTTGCGTACAAAGGAAAAGAAGGTTTTGACGTAGATTCACAAGAAGGAGTGGTGGTGGCCCTGGACACGACGATCAACGATGAGCTTTACAAAGAAGGACTCGTTCGTGAGCTGATCCGACTCATTCAAGATCTACGTAAAGAAGCGGCGTACGAAGTGAGTGATCGAATTCGATTACTCATAAGAAGCTCCGAAAAAATGGAGGCGCTAGTGACCGAATATGCAGAGACCATTAAAACAGAGACCTTAAGTGAAGAATTGCAATTCACGGGCGATCTCGATGCGGATATGGAAAAAGATTTCGATATAGACGAGCATTCTGGTAAACTATTCATTAAGAAGATTTAATCCCTATCTATGAGTTTCCTCTACTCTCTCGGAGCCAATGCCATCGCCCTATTTATAGTCAGTCGCCTTTTGGATGGCATCCAATTTGAAGGAGGAATTCTAGGCTATTTAATCGTCGGAGCCATTCTGACCCTACTCAATTTTTCCATCAAACCCATCTTAAAAGTAATAAGTTTCCCACTCGTGTTCTTAACTGGAGGCCTCTTCCTCATTGTCATCAACGCGCTCATTTTATTCCTAGCCCAACGTTTACTCACAATAATGGACTTCACAGGAATAGCCATGAAAGTCGATGGGGCCTTGACCTATCTGCTTGGGGCCGTTATCTTTGGAATCGCAAATTGGCTTATTCATTGGCTCTTAAAAGACGACTGATATGCAAACCGCTCTACTCATCGCACAATTTATTTCCGGTTTATTTCTAGCCCTCTTAATCTTATTACAAGAGAAGGGAAGTGGTTTAGGAGAAGCCATTGGAGGTACAGGTGCTTCCTATCAAAGTGTAAAACGAGGGGCTGAAAAAGTACTCGCAAACCTCACCATCGTTCTAGTGGTGCTTTTTGTTGGGTTTTCTTTGACGCTTAACTTCATTTAATGAACCTCCTATATCGCACACTAAAGTCCTTTACAAAAATTGAACGATGGTTTACAGGAGGACTCTTATTGATTTTCATCACCAGTCTCTTTTCTCTTTTATTTGGGGATTATTTCACTTTTGAACTAGGAAAAGAACGGACTTATACAGAGGGGATTGTAGGTGAAATCGTTCATTTAAACCCGGTGTTTACAGAGTACAGCGATGCAGATGCAGACATTTCAAGCCTGATTTTTTCTGGTTTAGTCAAATACAACGCCGTCAGCGGTGCTTTTGAAGAAGATATGGCCACACACACCCTAAGCGAAGATCATTTAGTCTACACCTTCACTTTAAAAAACAATCTTCTTTGGCAGGATGGCCAACCCATCAGCTCGGAAGACGTTTATTATACTTATGCGGAAGTCATTCAATCCCCGGAATTCGAAAACATTCTCCTCAAAACCAATTTTGATGGGGTAAAAATAGAAGCACCCGACTCTAGAACCATTACTTTCACGCTCAACTCTCCAAATTCTTTTTTCTACACGGCTCTTACCGTGGGTATCCTACCAAAGCATATATTAGGAGACGTAGCTATTACAGAGCTAGCCACTCATGATTTCAATGAATCACCCATAGGAAGTGGGCCTTATAAAGTGGAAGACTCTTATCAGATCAATGCAGATGGAACCACGAGTGTGAAGCTCACCGCGTCCGAAAATTATTACGGAGACAAACCCAAAATAGAAAATTTAAGGTTTGTAGCTTATCCCACCCTGAGCGATTTAGTCGAAAATCGCTCGAGTTGGCATGGAGCTGCACGTATTCGGCAAAGCACTCTTGAAGAAATTTCCTTAACAGATTTAGTGAGTTATGAATATGAACTTCCCATGTACACGGCTCTATTTTTCAATACCGATTCAGCCTATTTAAATGAAAACAGAGAACGGCTCGGAATTTCAAAAGCCATCAATAAAAATGCTATTTTAGAAGCAGTCGATTACTCCAATCAAATTGACACTCCATTATTAGAGCTCAGTCAAAGTGAGTGGCTACACGTCTGGGATCTGGATGAAGCTAAAGGGGCTCTTTTCGATGCGGGTTGGGCTCTTGAAGAAGGGGATGAATTCCGCAGAAATGAAGATGGAGAAATCTATACCCTTCGCCTCGTTCGAAGAGATTTTTCCGAAAGCAATCCTACTCAAGAAGAAACCGCACGACTAACCGCGGAAGCCATACAAAGTCAATTAAAAGAAATCGGCATCGAAGTGATCATTGAAGCTTATACATCAGAAGAATTGAATGAAAAAATTCGCACACGTGACTACGACATGCTGCTCTACGGGCAAAGTCTCGGCTACAATTTAGACACTTTTGCTTATTGGCATTCCAGCCAAGCCACAGAAACAGGTTTCAATTTATCCAATTATCAAAACCCATCCGCAGATCTCCTGATCGAAAAAATTCGGGGAAGCTTCGATAGCAGCGAACGGGAGGATTTATTGGAAAAATTGGCACAAACCATCGCCGAAGATGTGCCCGCCGTTTTCTTATACACACCGAGTAGTTATTATTTGGTAGACGCTAAAATGCAAAACCTTTCTTTCACAAAACTGCTGCTCCCCAAAGATCGCTTCAGCAATCTAAGTGAATGGGAATTCAATTAGCCTTTAACTCCTCACCGTCATGAAAGTTATACTCACCACCCACATCAAAGGAGTCGGACAAAAAGGAGACATTAAAGATGTTTCGGATGGTTATTTTCAAAATTTTCTTGCCCCTCGAAAATGGGCAGTTCCAGCAAGCAGTGGCCAATTGAATTTAGTCAACGCACAAAAAGCGAAAGCGGCTGAAAAAATAGAAAACATGAAAGAAAAAGCCCTGGCGATTAAAGAAAAAATCCACGGTCAAACGCTTAATGTGCATGAAAAAACAAGTGAAAGTGGAAAACTCTATGCCGCTTTGCACACCAAAGACATCGCAAACACCATAAAGAACTCATTTCAGGTGGAAGTTTCCGAAAAACAAATCCATGCCGAAGCGATCAAAAATACCGGTAGTTACCGCATAGAGCTAGATCTCTACAAAGAAATCAAAGCCACTCTTACCCTCAACGTTCTTGCTGCCTAAAGAAGGGCGAATTTTAGCTCTAGATATCGGAACGCGACGCACAGGAGTGGCCCTAAGTGATTCAAAACAAAGGGTAGCTTTTTTAAAACCCGAAATTGAACATAAAACGCCGGAAGAAGCGATTCTACAGATTGAACAAATCTGCTCAGAAGAAGACATAAAAGGGATCATCGCGGGAGTGCCTTTAAAATTAGATGGAACGGAAACCGCACAAACCCATGCCGTACGAGAATTCATTCAGCATATCAAAAAAATAGGCTTACCTATTCAAGAGATGGATGAACGTCTCACCTCTGAATTTGCGAAAAAAAACGAGGGAATGAATAAAAAGAAAAATCCGGTGGACAGTTTGAGCGCTCAAATCCTTTTAGAGTACTATTTACAGTCCTCATGAACGAAGCAAGACTTCCACACCAGGGAGCATTTTTCCTTCCAAAAACTCCAACATGGCCCCTCCACCGGTAGAGATATGAGTGAATTTCTCAGTGGAAATTCCAAAATGAGAAAGGGCATCAATCGTATCTCCACCCCCAACCACTTTCACGGCTTCGGCGCGCGCAATAGCTTCTGCCACAGAGTGCGTCCCGGCCTCAAAAGCCTCTTGCTCATAAAGTCCCATTGGGCCATTCCATAAAATGGTTTTTGCCTTTGCAATTTCTTCCGCAAAAGCTTGACGAGTTTGGGCACCCAAATCCAATATTTTTTGACCATCTGAAACCTCATCCACCCTCACTTGAGCAACAGAGGCACCAGAGGGAGTCTCTTCAGCAATAAGCACATCCGTGGGCAAAAGAACGGTTTTATTTTTTGCTGAATCCAGGAAACGACTCGCTACGCTCGCTTTATCAAATTCACATAAAGAGTCTCCCACAAGATATCCTTGCGCCACTAAAAAAGTATTCGCCAAAGCCCCACCAATAATAAAACTATCTGCTATCGGCAAAAACCGATCCAAAATACCAATTTTCGTATCAATTTTAGCGCCTCCCATCACCAAACAAACAGGTTTTTGAGGAGCTTCCAAAATACTACTTAAAATTTCAACTTCTTTCTGCACCAAAAATCCCGCATAAGAGGGGAGGAATTGGGTGACACCGACGGTACTCGCATGCGCTCGATGAATCGTTCCAAAAGCATCATTCACATACAAATCCATACCCTCCGCCAGAGCTTCAGCAAAACCAGAGTCATTGGCTTCTTCCTCTGCATGAAAACGAAGATTTTCCAAAAGAATCACATCCCCAAAAGAGGCTCTTGAAACGGCACCTTTCACCTCAGTACCAATACAATCATGAAGGGTGACCACCGTTTTCCCCAAAAGTTGAGATAAAGCTTCTCCAATAGGAGTCAAACGTAAATCCTCCGTTTCTTTCCCTTTGGGTCGGCCCAAATGGCTCATGACCACCACTTTAGCCCCTGCTTCAATCAAATAGCGCAAAGTCGGCAAACTTTCTCGAAGTCGTGTTTGATCCTGAATCACACCAGCCTGGATAGGGACGTTAAAATCAGCACGAAGTAAAACGGTTTTTCCTTGCACGGAAATCTCAGAAAGCATACGAAGCTGCATAAGCAAAAAATAGGGGAATAAATCATGGATAGACTAAGGGTCTTGCGCTTTTTGCGCAAAGAAAAAATACGTGACAAAACTTATAAATCGTGCTAAGATACTAAGATGGCCGTCAAGAACCTAAAAATAGCCCTACAGGTTAAGCTAAAATTTAGAGGCTGAGTTTTTTGACCATCTCTGTCGCCACAAAAGCAGCATGATAGCCTTTATCAATACGCTCCAAGGCTTTTTGCTGTTCATCAACCATAAGCACCTCAAAAACCACCGGAACCCCAGTCATCAACATGACGTCCATAATGCCATTACTACACATCTTACAAACCACATCATAATGTTCCGTGTCGCCACGAATCACACAACCCAAAGCCACCACCGCAGCAAGTTCTTTGTTCTCAATGAGGTGTTGAACCATAAGGGGAATCTCCACGGCTCCAGGCACCTCAACCACAAGAGGGTCAATCCCTTGCTCCTTAAATCCTTTTAAACAAGAGGCTAAAAGGGGACCTGTGACTTCTTCATTAAAACGAGAAACAACAATGGCATAATTCATAAAGAAAGCTTAGAAATAAGGTTTAAGAGCGAGGTAAAAGACGTTCTATGTAACGTGCAAGTAGGTCAATTTCAAGGTTCACGAAGTCTCCCACACTCAAAGCACCCAGATTGGTCTCTTTCAAGGTTTCAGGGATAAGCGCAAATTTTAAGCGATTTCCCTCCACAGAAACCACGGTTAAACTCACTCCATTCACGGTAGCTGAACCCTTTTGAGCAAAATATTTTTCATATTCAAGCGGAAATTCCAAAGATAATTCGGGAGGAGTTTGAGTCACCATGGCCACAAAATCCACATGCCCAGAGACCAAATGCCCTCCCAAAAAGTCATTTAACTTTAAAGCAGGTTCCAGATTAACCAAATCGCCTACCTTAAAATGCCCTAAAGTCGTTTTTTTGAGTGTCTCCGGTACGGCACTGACCGTAAAAAGCTGCTCTTCAGAACTCCATTTTTCAACCGTTAAGCACACTCCATCCACCGCGATGCTATTTCCGGATTTAAAACAAGAAGGGTCTAAATGACTTGTGATCTGGAACTGTCTTAAATCATTTTCTTCAGTAACAGAGTGCACGACTCCCAAATTTTGAACAATTCCTGTGAACATGGCTGATTTTTCAGAAAAAATTAAGTTTTTTTTGATAGAAATGTGAGAAGAAATTCAGGATTTCTGCAAGCTCACAAGGGTAAAAAAGAATCGCTTATTCATTAACCCTTAAACCATGAAAAGCATCAATCGCGTCACCTTTCTAGGTCACATTGTAGCAGACCTAGAACTGAAAACCACTAAAAACCAAAAGCGAGTCACCAGCTTCGCTATTGCTACAAATAACGAGTGGTTCGATGCCGAAGGGGAACTCAAAAAAAGTGTGGATTTCCATCGCATCGTGGCCTGGGACAATTTAGCAGAGCTCTGCAGTCGACATCTTCACAAAGGATCGCCGATTTTCATCGAAGGTCGTCTCACCAATCGAGCTTACGAAGGCAAAGACAAACTCACTCGTTATATAACGGAAGTCGTGGCCAGCAATGTCACAATATTGGAATGGCAAAAAGAAGCAAACCCACATTCTGAGAAAGTCTACACCGAAGAGTTAGCCATGAGCTAATCGCCAAAAACCTCAAGAGCATCGATCTTTCTGCTTGAGATCCCATCCAGCAGAAAGACCGGTGCCAAGAAGGGCGCTTGCGAAAAATCCCGATCAACGATTAAAGTAAGCTCATGGATCCTTTCCTCACCATCATCATTCCCAGTTACAACCGAGCCGAAAAATTGGAAGCTTGTTTAAGTCACCTTATTGGGCAGAATTTAAATGCCGAGTCCTATGAGATTCTTGTGGTCAACGATGGAAGCACGGATGAAACACAGGCGGTCTTAGAAAAATGGAGAGAAAAAAAACAAATCCATGTTTTTACACAAAAAAATCAAGGACAAGGAGTGGCTCGCAATTTAGCCATAAAAAACGCAAGAGGCTTCATCACTCTATTCATGGGAGATGACATCTATGCCGCTCCAAATTTCTTAATCAAGCATGTAGAATTTCATAAAGAAAATCCGGAGCCGAACAAAGCTTGCCTCGGACTCACGGAATGGGATCCAAATCATGAGATCACCCCATTCATGGACTGGATGGTGAGCGGCGGGTATCAATTCAGTTATCATAAGCTGACTCCAAATCAAGAAGCTTCTTTTTGGTTTTTTTACACGTCCAACCTCTCTATAAAAACAGAGTTGTTAAAACAAAATCTATTCGATACCGACTTCAAAAGCTACGGTTGGGAAGACACCGAGCTAGGCTACAGACTCATGAAAAAACATCAACTGAAATTAATCTTCAAACCGGAAGCACTCGCTTATCATGATCATTTTTTAGAAGAAGGATCATTAAAAAGCAAAATGCAGTCTTTAGTGAAAAATGGCAAAATATTTGAAGCGAAACATCCCGAACTTCAAGTTTTACCTCAAGGTGTCAAAAAAAACATCCTTCAAATGCTCAGTTCAAGCCCCATGCGAGCTCTGCTCAAAGGGATCAGCCCTTTCTCCTCAAGGGTTCAAAGAGCTTATTGGTACGTCTTGGCAAAACACTATTTCCTCTCGCAAATATGATGAGTAAAAAAGCACCAAGATCGATGGTTTTTCTAATAAGCATGCTCAGTCTTTTTGGAATGGCTTGTAACTCTCAAGTCGATCTTAGGGAACAAGAAGAAGAAAAAGTAATTCTAAGATTTTATGGACTCTTCGATAACGAAGAAATCTACCAACCCATGATTGAATCCTATGAAAATACTCATCCAAACATTGATATTTTGTATAAAAAATTCACGGAACCGGAGGCTTACATGGATTTGATTATAAATGAAATAGCAGAAGGAGAGGGCCCCGACATCTTTATGCTCCACAACACAGAGTTCCAAAAACATCAGGACTCCCTAAGTCCTGCTCCAGAAACAATCATAAAAACCGACTTATTCGAAACAAAATTTGTGGATCTAAGCAGCGAAGATTTAATCTTCCCTGATGAAGAGGGAACAAAACAAGTCTGGGGAATGCCGCTCTATGTAGATACCTTAGCCCTTTATTACAATAAGGCCCATTTTCAAGAACTGAGCCCGGCTCAAGAAGCTCCTTCGGAAACCTGGATAGGAATTGAGGAAGACCTCACCAAGCTGAGGAAGCGCGACCAGAGTATTGAACAGTTTAGCCAGGCAGGGATCGCACTCGGCCGAGGAGACAACATTTTGCGTGCAGCAGATATCTTCCTCATGTTAATAATGCAAAATGATCTTCATTTTTCTAGCACAGACCCCAATAGCTCAAACACGCTAGAGATGCTGAAATTCTTTACTAGTTTTGGAATCTCCAATGAAAAAAACTACACATGGAATCAATACCTTTCAAACTCAGAAAGTGGGGAAAAAGAACTCACCACTTTTGCCAGAGGAAAGCTCTCTATGTTTTTTGGCTATACTTACACCTATGAAGACCTAATGAATGAAATCAAACGCCTTCAAAAAAATGGCGAAACAACAATAGACGCGCAAAATATTCAAACCCAGGTCAGCCCACAAATCAAGGACCCAACAGCTTCAAACTCTACACAAATCAGTTACGCCAGTTACTTTGTACCCGTAGTCAACAAGACGTCCACTCACTCTGAACTGGCTTGGGATTTTTTACTGTACATGGCCACTGAAGAAGATTTATTGAAGAGTTATCATGAAAAAACACATCGTCCAAGCGCCCTCAAAAGCTTGATCAGCACACAATGGGCAGATCCCATTTATGGAGTGTTTGCTAGGCAAGTCGATTTTGCGCAGAGCATTGTTCTTTCCGATCCCAAAACCTATAAACAGATTTTCTTGAACGGAATGAACGAGGTTCTAAGCGCTGAAAATAAAGAAGCCACCCTACAAGAAATGGCTGGAAAACTCGAGATGCTGATCTTAAATTCCAGTACGCAATCCACTGAAATGCCTCAAGAAAATGAAAATACCAACTAAATGGAGCGCTTGGTTTTTTCAAGCCTTCGTCTTTTGCATCCCTTTCAAAACCGCTCTTTTTATTTACAGCGCGGATTGGGGAAGAGGCTTTAGCAATCCTTATCTCAGCTTCAGCTTCGCACTTCCTGAGCTATTTCTCATTTTGTCGGGGGTCTTTTTCTTCATAGAACAGGACAAGCAAGACTTCAAAAAAATCGACCTTCCCTTTGCCCTATTTGCAAGCACTTTAGGAGCCGCGGGTCTTTCTTTATTGCTGTCCAGCACCAACGATTTACTTCTAAAAATAGGGATGGGGGCGGCTCTTTTAGAACTCCTGCTCATCTACATCATGATGGCGAATAAAGTCATCAAGCTAGAGCAGTTTTTCAAAGTATTGAGCTTAAGCATGAGCTTACAAGCGGGGTTAGGTCTCTTACAAAGTCTGCTTGGGCAGGATTTAGGTTTATCTCTCTTGGGGGAACCTCATTTAAACAAAGAGGCCGCACACCTCGCTCATCTACAATTTGAAAAGCTGGAAATACTGAGAGCCTACGGGACCTTCAGTCATCCCAATATTTTAGGGGGCTTCCTGGCCATAAGCATATTAGGCACTTTAGCCTACCCACCCCAATCCCATCGAAATAAAAATATCCACTTAGGACTCCAAGGCATAGCTTTACTCCTCACTTTTTCTCGCTCCGCCTTACTGGGCTTAGGGATAGCCCTTTTGATAAGGAAAGGCCAAAAAAGCACTCGAACAAAAATCATCAGCTCCTCCGTTATGATTTTAGGCTTAGCTTTTATACTTTTCTTCATGCGGCCCTCGAATCTATGGGAGGATCCAGCCATTCAAACTCGAATAGAAGGCTACCAGTGGGCGGTGAGTTCCATTTCAGAAGAAGCAAAAGGCCTAGGCTTTGGGCTCGAAACGCTATATCTAGATGAAATAAGTCCAAGAGCCTTAAAGCCCTGGGACTATCAACCCACCCACAACATTTTATTACTCTTCACGGCAGAAACAGGGTGGCTAGGGGGGATTCTTTTGCTACTCCTCTGCGGCTACACGGCCTACAAAAGTGCCTCAAAAAACACGCTTTTTTTAGGGATGAGCCTCGTCATCTTCATCTCCGGGGCCCTAGACCACTACTGGATCAGTTTAAAAGAGGGACGCTTTCTCGCCATACTCATCCTCATCAGTCTTACACTGGCTAAGACGGAAGAATCTGCCCCAAAAAATCCCGTTGACCCTCCAAAAAAGCTTGCGCATTAATCTGTTTTTTTCCTTCGAGTTGAAAAGCTCCTACACGAACAGTATTCTCCTCAGTCCCAATAAAACATTGCCCTTTCTCAACAAAAATTTCTCCTGGTTTAAGCTTAAAATCTTGAGAAAGCGCTAACTCAAAGAGCTTCAAGCGTTGCCCTTTAAATCGAGTCCAGAGCCCAGGCCAAGGAGAATAAGCCCGATAACGTCGCAATAAGAGCTGCGCGGGAATTTGAAAATCAGTATAAGCTTCCTCTTTAGTGAGCAAAGAACAGTATGTGGCCGCAGCTTCATCCTGAGCCAGGAAAACGGGCTTTTCAAACAATTTCAAAATTTCTTCAGGAATCCATTCTGCTGCTTTCAGTGCACATTCTTCAAATAAGTCGCCCGCCGTAGATCCTTCTTGAATAGGGAACTCCATTTGAGCCGCTATAGGGCCAGCATCCATAGCCTCAGCCATACGCATCAAACTAATCCCCGTTTGAGAGTCACCGTTAAGCAAAGCTGCTGGAAGGGGGCTAGGACCTCGATACAAAGGCAACAAAGAAGGATGCACATTTAAAGGAGCAATCCGAGCCAAATTCAACCAATCCAAAGAAAGAATTTGACCGTAAGCAAAAGTCAGTAAAAAATCAACCGGAGGACCTTCTTTAAATTGTTGAAGCAAGCCCTCATCTTTTCGTAATTTATGAGGCTGAAAAACAGGAAGATGATAGTCCAAAGCAAGCCTTTTGATCTCAGGCGCTAGAAGATTTTGCCCACGTCCGACGGGACGATCCGGCTGACAAATCAAGGCCCGTATTTCAAAACGAGAATCCTCAAGGAGGCGTTTGAAAAGAGGAATCGCAATAGGACTGGTAGAGAAAAAAACGAGGGAGACAGCCACAATAAGATTTGCTAAGATGCCAACACAGCATAACACATTCTCTCACAGAGATGAACGAAGAAGCTCCACGCGCAAAATATTGGATGATTCCCCACTACAGAGTCCTTTTTTACATTGTCATAGGAACCGCTATGGCAGGACTGGGATGGCTCGTGGTGATCAATAAACTAGATCCGTATTCTAATCCTGAGTTGGCACTGCCGCTTTTTTTCATCAGTACCCTGATTTTCTTTTCGGGCATTTTTACCATTTTATTAGCGTGGATCAAAAAGTGGAAATCTCGAGATCAAATCTACATCAAACACGTCCTCATCGCTTTACGACAGGGGATTTTGCTGAGTTTTTGTACCACCCTTTCAATAGGTCTGCTCATGCTGGGTTTCCTGAGGATCTGGAATGGGCTTTTATTAGTTAGCCTCATGACCCTCATTGAATTCTATTTCAGCGGAAAAGACGAACTTTAGAGCATGTCATAGTCCACATCGGAGATAAATCGGAAGTGACTCAAGGGGAGTAAAACCATCTGCACTTCTCCTTGGATCCTATCCATAGAAAGATAGGGCGAACTATTGGCCCCACATCCCAATTGCTGAAAACATCGACGAGAATCACTGCTTTGAGTCCTGTTATCCCCCATAACAAAAAATTGACCTTCAGGAACCGTATACGTCATGGAGTTTGAACGATAGACTTGAGTATTCCCAAAATTAGTTTCATTCAAATACATCTCATCCAATTCCAAAAAATCTCCTGTTTCATTCTGCAAATAAACAATTCCATCTTCAATCAATAAAGTATCTCCAGGGAGCCCAATAACGCGTTTAATATAATAGGTTCCCTCTTCAGAGTAAGGAGCTTCAAAAACAATCACGTCTCCACGCTCCAGAGGGTCAGGCCTCCAGCCGAAAAAATTCCACAGGGGCAAGCGAGAAACAAAAATAAACTCCCCATCTCCACTGTAACACTCTCCCTGATAGACGTTAAAAGTGTCACACATGGAAGACCCGTTCACCCGAAAAGGCGCAAACAAAAAATTACGGATAACGAGGACCAAAGCCACAATAATCAGAATATCAATAAGAACATCCTTGAAGAATTTTTTGGCTTGAAATTTTGAATGCGTTTTTTCTTCCATTAGTGTAAAATGTCCACAAAAGCTTAGCAAGAATTATCGCCCTCCACAATGATGATTGATCGATTCTTATTCAAAAGCCTACTCGACCAAGGAGAAAAAATCGTCTATGTGGCTCATGTCCATCCGTTTGTTGCTTATCCTATTTTATTTAGATCGTTCTTTTTTGGAATACTGATGCCAGCGTTGGGCTACTGGCTTTTCCCTCTGATGCCAGAGGTTTGGCTCATTTGGGCGGGGGTAGGCGCAAGCGTTCTTCTGTATCGATTGGCTCAATGGTACATGGACGCATGGATCATCACGAACATGTCTGTGATCAACTTCGAATGGAATTCACCCTTCAGCCAATCCACCAACCGCATTGAATTCGGAACCATAGAGACCACCACCAGCGAAATCCACGGGTTTTGGGGGACGATTTTCCGTTTTGGAAGCATTAAAATCGACAACACTTCTTCCGCACCCGCCACATTAAAAAACGTATCTCGACCTCAAAAAGTAGAACGCATCATCATGGAGAATCAAGCTAAACACATACGTCATCAAACCATGCAAGACCATGGTCAACTGAAAGAATTGCTCACAAGCTTATTGCGTTCAAATCGAAAATAAGATTAAATAAAAGCATGGAACTCGAAATCATTATAGGGTTAGAAATCCACGCGGAGATGAACACGAAAACAAAAATGTTTTGTTCATGCTCAAACGATAATTTTGGCAAAGAGCCCAACACCAATGTCTGCCCCATTTGTATGGCATTCCCTGGAATGCTCCCGAGTCCAAACGCCGAAAGTATTAAAAAGGGGGTCATCACCGCTTTAGCCCTCAATTGCCAAATCCAGAATCATTCAAAATTTGATCGAAAAAATTATTTTTATCCTGATTTGCCCAACGGCTATCAAATATCTCAGTATGATGAGCCTATTTCAAAAAATGGCTACATCGAGATTCTGGTGAAGGGCGAGAAAAAAAGAATTGGAATCACACGGCTTCATTTAGAGAATGATGCAGGCAAATCAACGCACAACACAAACGGGA
>CAZHKJ010000006.1:20493-28948 GCA_964533115.1 uncultured Candidatus Peribacteria bacterium
CTCTCATGGAAATCGTATCCGAGCCTGATTTACGCAGTTCAGCCGAAGCAAAAGAGTACGCCGAAGCCATCCAAAAAACCATTCGCTACTGCGAAAGCAGTGACTGTGACATGGAAAAAGGACAAATGCGTTTTGACGCCAGTGTCTCTCTACGACCTCTGGGGGACTCCAAGCTTTACCCTCGGGCGGAAATTAAAAACCTGAACTCCTTTCGTGCCTTAGAATCAGCCATCGACTACGAAGTACGCAAACAAAAAGCCCTTTGGGAAGAAGGCAATCCTCCAAGTATAGAAACCACTGTCGGTTGGGACGAGCTCAAAGGGAGCACTTATTTAATGCGCGAAAAAGAAACCGCTGCCGATTACCGTTATTTCCCCGAACCGGACATTCCTCCTTTAGAATTGAGTGAAGAACAAATTGCATTATGGAGAAAAGAAGTGCCTGAGTCTCCACTGTTAAAGCACGAAAGGTTCATTGAAAAATATGGAATGAGTGAGGCAGAAGCCCGTTTCTTTTCCGAAGAGATCGAAGTAGCTAAATTATTTGAAGAAACGGCAGAAAAAAGTGGCAATGCCAAATTGAGCGCGTCGTTCATTGGAACCGTTTTAGTGAGCAAATTAAAAGAATCCGGCAAATCATTCAAAGACTTGGCCATCGATTCAAAGCACCTGATCGAATTAATACAAATGATTGATTCAGGACTCATCTCAAATAACCTCGCGAAAGGCCCTCTTTTTGAAGAAATCTTAAAAACGGGGAAAATGCCAAAACAAATTGTGGAAGAGCAAGGGCTTGGACAAGTCAGCGATACAAAAGAGATTGAAGAACTGTGCAAAAAAGCCATTGAAGCTAATCCGACGGCTGTTGCCGATGTCAAAGCAGGGAAAACGAAAGCGATGGCCGCCATCGTAGGCACCGTTATGAAAGAAAGCAAAGGGAAAGCAAATCCTCAATTAGTGAATCAATTCCTGAGTAAAATTCTCTCTTAACTTATAAAAATGACTAAAAAAAATACCCTCATCATCATAAGTGGCCTACTCCTGAGCAACCTTCTAACAGGCTATTTTGTATATAAGGTACAAGGAAAAGCCTATCTTGAACTTCAAGGAAAAATCACCTCTATTTTAGAAAAAAACATACGAATGAACAATGAACTGGATGCCTATCACTTAGCCTGTCCGGACTTTGTTTACGAAGAATAATTTTCATTTTTAACTCCACGCTCATGGAAACTCTCGACATATTGTACCTTACCCTCTCCGTTTGTATCGCCCTTCTCAGCATATTCATTTCGATTACGCTGATTTATCTGCTCTTCATTCTGAGAGATGTGGTCAAACTAACCGACCAAGCCAAAGAACTGGTG
This sequence comes from uncultured Candidatus Peribacteria bacterium, assembly GCA_964533115.1. Taxonomy (GTDB): domain Bacteria; phylum Patescibacteriota; class Gracilibacteria; order UBA1369; family 2-02-FULL-48-14. The sequence continues at coordinate 21,860 of CAZHKJ010000006.1, forward strand.
GACAAAGTGAACACGTACATCACTAAGCCGATATTGCTCACAAAAAGCATCATCGAATTCATCACTCCTTTCATTCAGGGAGCTCATGAACGAACAGGGAAGAAAAAAAGAGATTGATCCTAAAATTCAAGGGCCAGGACTAGCAAAGGGGCTTGACTAAAGAAAGTAAAGTTTTTAAGCTGAATAGCTAAAAGCTCGTTTTCCATATACAATGAGTAGGATCATAGCTCTAAAAAAGATACCAGAGGAAGTTAGGAAAGAATTCGATATCAATATTGAGCCAGTAGGAGGCGACATCACGAGATTAACTCTAACTCCACGTAAAGATGGAGGTTTAGACTTAGCTAAGTATATAGAAAAAAATGTAGACCTCATTACCCGTTCTGTAAGAGGAAATATTCTCATTGTAATGAATAATATTGTTTTCGACGAAACGAAAGCCTCTTTAATTAGCCCCGGGAACAATGCGGTGAATGCAACAAGTGAGACCTTCCATAGAGATCATTCCAAGACCGCAATACTGGAAACCGTTTGTTTGGCCAACAACCAAAATAGCCTCAGACCAGTAGCCACCGTTTTTACATCTTCACAAAGCCTTTTAAGAATCGCACATGAAGATCATGCTAAAATCCTCAAAGTTTTAAGAGCAGAAATTCCTAAAGAACATCAAAAGCACGTGGATGATTTTGCGCAGGCTTTGAATTCAAATCACCCTGATTTCATGCAGAATTTAACGCTCTTGATCTACACGCTAGCAAAAGAGAGCAACGTCCCAGCCCCCGTTCACGAGATGCTTATTGAGTTAACGAATCATTTGGGAAAAGAGGGAGCTCTATATGCGCACACCTATGCTCCACACAGCGCCATATTTTTTGACAATAGAAGCGGTGGGCTCTGGCACGCTCGTGATCCCAGAGAGCAAGCAGGAACGGAAGGCCCCCTAGGGAAATTCTACATAGGGACTTATCTGGGAGAGGAGAGGGGTCATATGAGAGGGCTTATCACAAGATCCTAAAGCCACCATAAGCACTTCCAAGGGAAAACAAAAACCGCGTTCACAATACGTCGAATACGTTGACGTGGATTCAGGAGTAAACGCCAAAACCACTCCAAACCAAGCAAACGTAAGCCTCGAGGAGCCCGTTTGATAAAATGAGAGTAAAAATCAAAAGAACCACCCACTCCCATAACCAAACGTAAGCTCGGGATTTTTTCGAAATGTTGAGCAATCCAAAGTTCTTGTTTAGGAGCTCCATAGGCAATAAACAAAACCTGAGGAGCCGCTTTTTGAATAGAAGCTAAAGCTTCATGAGGGTCCAAAGCAGAAAATCCCGAAAGAAGAAGTTTTGGATATTTTTTTAAAAAAAAGTCCGCCGTTTTTTCAGCAGCTCCCTCTTTTCCACCCAAAAAATACACGGTCCAGCCCGAATCTGCAGCTTTCTGCACCACATCATCCATAAAATCAGACCCATGAATAACTTCGGGAAAGATCGCCTTAAAAGGGGCCTTCCAAATCAAAAACAAAAGAGCCAAAGGGAAATAAAGGAGCACTCTTAAAAATCGGCTCGGAATCGCCATCAAACGGCTAACAAACAAAAGCCCATGTCCATCGGGAAGCATCAAGCTTCCTTTTTGCAGAGCGGCCTTAAAAGGAGCATTTTTCTGGGCTTCAAGTAAAATCTCCGGATTTGGGGTAAAAATCACTTGCTTCTCAGAAAGTTTTTGCCGCGCCTGGGCACGAGTGATTTCATCGATTTGAACATCAAAAATCTTCATGGCTGCAGTACATTTTTTTTACAAATACTAACAAAATTCCGCCCCACCTGCATCTCTAAAAGCTCCAAATGAGCCTCTCGAAAGAGCTTCCTAAGCTCCTTGGGGCTAAAAGCATAGTAAAAACGCTCTACCTGATTTTGCCACAAAATAGGGAGGCCCTTCCATCCATAAGGACGCGATATCAACATCTTCACCCAAGCCTTCCAAAAAGAAGCTTGAAAAAGATTCCAATTGGTCATGAACAAGAATCCACCCGGCTTAAGGCGATCATAAACCTGATTGAGGACATGAAGCTGATTTTCTTTGGGCAAGTGATGAAAAGAGGCGATCATAAAAATCGCATCGTATTTTTTTGAGGGGTTGTCTGGCACATGGGCCGAAAGAAGATCGGAAAAATTCGCCATATCACCTAAAATAAAAGCCTCTTGAGGGTGATTTTTTTGAGCCATCCGTAATAATTCAACCGATTGATCAAGGCCTAAATAAGACTGAACCTGAGCTTCCTGCAAAAAAGCAGACAAACGTCCATTCCCACAACCCAGATCAAGCACCTCCAAACCGGGGCTCAAATAAGCTTTAAACACATCAAATTCAGGCCACGCTTTTTTACGAGTTTCAGAGAAAGTTTTTGCGATAGCATCGTAATCTTCCTTGACCTTTTCCCTGATTCTCTTAGAGTGCATAAAGTAGCCGACTACAATGAAAATCTTACAAGAGGAGAATATCCTTAAAAACCTGTTAAAACAAGCCTCTGCACTTCCTGCAAAAACGGAGGAAGACTTGCACAAGCTAAAAAAACGCTTCGCTCGTGATTTTAAACTACCCCTGCCCAGTAATTTTCAGCTGCAAGAAGCTTATGAATCCATGAAAAAAGAGGGGTGGGAAGGGGATGCCTCCCTGCAACGACTGATCCGTAAAAGGAAAATCCGGACTCTTTCGGGAGTCAGCGTTCTAACCGTACTCACCAAACCTTATCCTTGCCCCGGAAAATGTGTTTTTTGCCCTACAGAACCAGGGATGCCCAAGTCTTATTTATCCAATGAACCGGGGGCCATGCGAGCCGTCCTCGATGATTTTCATCCTGAAGACCAAGTGCTCACTCGCATTGACAGTCTCACCAAACAGGGGCACGAAACCGACAAAATAGAAATGATCGTGCTGGGAGGAACTTTTTCCGCCTACAATCGTCGCTATCAAACGGACTTTATACGAGCTCTTTTCAATGCCTGCAATAAAGGAGCCCCAAGCGAAGAAACTAAGGGGAAAAACAATCCAACCGGTCGCTCTCTGGAGGAAGCGCAACGCATCAATGAAAGCGCTAAACATAAAATCATTGGACTCAGTCTTGAAACACGACCTGATCACATCAATGAAGAAGAGATCAAAAACATGCGGCGTTTAGGCTGCACCAAAGTGCAAATTGGGGTACAACACATTGATCAAGAAATTCTTGATCTCAACAAAAGAGGTGAACGCATTGAAGACACGATTCACGCCATGAAATTACTCCGAGATGCGGGCTTTAAAATCGCCACCCACCTCATGCCCAATCTCCCTGGGAGCACTCCCGAAAAAGATTTATGGGTGGTTCAGGAATTCTTCAGAAATCCAGCCTTTAAGCCTGATCAAGTTAAAATCTACCCTTGCGTGGTCACCCCTTATGCAGAGCTTGAAGAATGGTGGAAAGAAGGGCGATACCAAAGCTATAGCGATGAAGTGCTCATGGATTTGCTCTACAAAATGCAACTGGAACTTCCAGAATACGTACGTGTGGAACGATTATTCAGAGATATCCCCGGGGAATCGATTTTAGAAGGCAGTCAAAAAACCAATATGCGTCAACTTTTAGAAGATCGTATGCGGGCGGACGGAGCGATTTGCCGCTGTATCCGTTGTCGTGAGATCAAAGGCGAAAGCTACGATCCTCATGCCGTGAGCCTTAAAGTGCTGGAATTTGAAGCCAGCAACGGAAAAGAATTTTTTATCCATTTTGACGATGAAAAGCGGGACAAACTTTGTTCGCTGCTTCGACTACGTTATTCATCCTATTCTCTTGAAGGAAAACCCCATTTTATTCCGGAGCTTGAGGGCGCGGCATTGGTTAGGGAAGTTCATGTGTACGGAGCTGAGGTCGAAGTCGGAGCTAATCAAAAATCCGCTTCTCAACACATCGGCTTAGGACGTCGCATGCTTGAAAAAGCAGAAGAAATCGCAAAAAAAGATGGTTTTAAAAAAATGGCCATCATTGCGGGAGTAGGAACACGAAACTATTATCGAAAATGGGGTTACGAGCTGGAAGGAACCTACATGACGAAACCTCTTTAAAAAGGAAAGGATTTCGGGTATAATGAGGAGATTTAAAAATTCTTCATGAACGCACACCTCCCTCAAGGAGCTCAAAACAGAACAGAAGCAATGAAAATTCAAGAGGGAAGGGAGCAAGAGCCTATAGCCGCTATTCAGCAACGCACAGATCTGTCTTTGGAACTACGTCGCACAAATAATAGCTTTGGCGAAAAAGTGGAAGAGTATATTGAAAGAGGAGAAGCAGAAGAAATGCGCAAACGAATGGAGCAAGGAGAGAAGCCTAAAGAGTTCAGCTGGATGACGCTATCCGCTTATGTAGCTGCAGGAGCCGTAGGGGCCATCGGAGCCTATAAACTCACTAACTGGGGCAAATCTTTATTTAAAAATGATGAAGAAGGAGAAAAAAAAGGGCTAATCGAAAAGGGGAAAGATTTCGTTGAAAAGACCAAAGAGTTCCCGTGGGGTTGGGGGCTTGGGCTTCTAACGGCAACCGGGTTCGTATTCAGAGGGAGTTTTTTTGAATGGATTCAAAAAGCCTTCAATTTCAGCATCGAGAATCAAAGTCTAGAAAAATTTGTTAAAATTCTACGTGAGAAAGGGCCAAAAGGAATGGATGAAGCCTACGAGCAACTGGTTTACAAAACGAGGGAACCTCACATAGCACACTTTGCCAATGAACTGAATGTCACCAATCGTCACCTCGCTGAACTACAAACAGTAGGGTACAAGCACTTTCTAGAGCAACGGGCTAAAGACAGTAAAAAAAGCTACCTCACGAAGGGGATGGAATGGGCAGGAGTGGAAATAGAAAAAATACCCTTCACAAAAATAGACGATGAACTTCAACGCGTTGGGGAAGAAAATCGTATCGCCGATTACATTGAAAAACATAAATCAGAGCTGGACCTGTCAGAAAAAGACCTATTGGAACTCACAATCGGTGAAATTTTTCAGAAATTTCTAGCACTCAAAGTGCCTGAAAAAAGACCAGCAAGAAGAGAAGGAGAGGATCTAAAAGAAGGCACCGATAAAAGTCCGGAAAAGAGTGGTCTCAAGATTACGGATGACCCTGAAAAAATTAAAGAAGAATTGCCAGCAACGGCAGAAGCGCTCATCCTAGCAAACAATGTTCAATCTTCAGAAGAAAAAGCCATAATTATCACGGAAGGAGTACTGAAAGATGGCGGGACATTGGTTCAAACAGAATGGGGAACTTTCGTTGCCAAAGGAGCCACTGGAATTCTCATTTCATCTGGAACGATACTAGCAGAAGAGTTCAAACATGCAGGTCTTTTTGTATACAATCTAGGGAAAGGAGACACTCATAGTGCAGCAGAAAATCTAGTAGATGGGGCTATAACTTGGCATGAAAATGGAGGAGTCTGGTTCTTGGGAACGGGAATGGCCATGGGAGCCACCGCAGCGCTATGGAAGGGTGAAAGCATTACAAGAGGACTCGCAGCAGGAGGATTAAAAGGAGCCCTCTTAGGCCCCGTTGGCGCCATTTGGAACACCATGAAAGTAATAAAAGCAAGTGAACAAGGAATCGCAAAAGTACTGACTGAAGCGGATTACCAATGGGCAAGAACACAAAGCAGTGGAGAATCATTAAAAAGCTTATTTACAAAAGAAACAGATAAAGTAGATGTACTCAAAACAAGCACGGAACGTCATATGAGAGAATATGAAAAATATTTTGAGCTTCGGCAACGTGCTCGATCCGGAAACCTGAGCGACACCCACATTGGAAGGTTAAATACATTGCAACCAGAACATTTCGAGAAAATGGAGCTTTATCATTTCACTCAAGTAAGAAACCATTGGTTAGCATTCAAAAAAGCGCAAGGAGATGCCAATCCAAGATTTCCATTTGATCTAGAGAATTTCAGGGGGGATAAAACTGGAGTAGATGAATTTATGAGAAAATTCCGTGAAGAAAATGGCTTCACTCTAAATCAACGGCAAAACCTAGACGATGCCTTAAATCGCCTCAGTTCAAATAACGTCAACAAGCTATCTATTGCTGAGAAAATAGATGCTCTCAAAGAAAGCAGCCGTGAAGCCGATGAATACATGCAAAGCTTCATAAAAAACATAGAAAAAATGCATTTAGAGGGAAAGCCTCAAACAGAAATCGATACCTACACCCAAGAAGCACGCAAACATTTAGAAGAAGTTCGAAACAAATACAAAGATTCTTTTGAGGAATTAAAACGAAATGCTCCAAATATGACAAAAAACGAACAAATCGCATTAAAAAATTTAATCGAAACGGAGTTCAGTCATGCCAAAGGAGTACGTGGAGTGATGAGAGAAGTGGGCGAACGAGGAACAGGAAAAATCCAACTGGTGTTTGGCGTGGCAGCTATCGGGTTAGAATATCTAGAAGCCACTAACGAGCAAAAAGAAGCCTATGCAGCCGGAAAAATATATTCATGGGGAAAAGAGTTTGGGTTTGATGTAATACAAATCATTGCGGATATACTGTCTCCATTCGGAGCATCGGATTGGTATACTGTAGCCACGGGGAAAGAGTTTTTCACAGGAGAAGAAGCCAGCGATTGGAACCGATTCACTCGCGTCATTTTTGGAGCTTATAATTTAGGAACCGACACACTAGCCGCCATAGGAGGTGCCGCAACGGCAGAAGCTGCAGGTGCAGGAGGTGCAGCAATTTATGGAACAAGCAATACCATTGAAGGAGCGCTTCGTGCAGCAGGAAAAAGTGATAAAGTCATCGATGCGGCAAAAGCCATCGTTCCTGAAATTCAAGGTCTGGCGAAGGCTTTAGGAGGCTACCAAGAATTGTTCCGTGTCATAACGAACATTTCAAGTAAAGGAATGATCGGTGTAACAGCGGCTGAAGTGAGCATTTTAGGTTACGAACTCCTATTCGACACGAAAGATCAAGAGCTCCTTGAAATCGACCTGCCTCTAGCAGAAGACCTTGGAGAAAAACTCCAAAACGAAAAGGAGCAACATTCGATGCCAACTGAAGAAAGTTTT
>CAZHKJ010000007.1:0-6194 GCA_964533115.1 uncultured Candidatus Peribacteria bacterium
TATGATATCCCCTGAATCTTTCCAAGAGATAGAGACAGTAACTTTGCAAAAAGTTGTGGCAGCCTGGCATGCTCGTGATGAGGGAATTCGCCGTGCTTATGCCGAGCGGGAGGATTATCGAGATTGGGATGATTTTCGTTGTGGCTCCAGTGGAATTTTGAATAGAGCTGTTTTTTCGGACTTTTTAAATGAGAAGTGGAAGCGTTATTTGGTAGTGAACCCTTCAGAGCTTGTCCCTCAGATGCTTGCCGGTCCTTTTAAGGGATGGACGATTCAGGATCTTCAGCTTAGTGAGAATGGCTTTGGAGTTCGGGAAGCGCTTCCTTTCAGTACCATTATTGGATCTCCGAAAATTTCTAACAATGATCGTGTGCGGAGTATTATCAGTCAGCTCCAAACGTCCGAAACTGATTTAGAACCGCGTTTGGCCATCGTCTTGTTCGCACCCGATGGGCGTATTTTGGTTTTAGATGGACTTCATACCTTGTCTGCTTATGCGCTTGCCAATCATGAAGGGACTCCATTGCAGGTTCCTCTGCATCTACATGGTGTAGAAGTATCTCCAGATCAGATGGATTATTTTGACCGATTAGTCAAAGGAGAGATCGCTATGAAGGCTAATGTATAATTTAGGGCAATGATGACTGTTTTTTTTACCGCTCTTGGTCTTAGTATGGATGCCTGTGCGGCTTCTATTGCTTTGAGCTCCAAATACAAATCCTTTCCAAAACTCTTTTTTGCGGCATTTAGTTTTGCTGTTTTTCAAGCGTTCATGCCGGCGCTGGGGTATCTTTTGGGGATGCCTTTTGAAAGGTGGATTTTACCTGTGGACCATTGGATTGCTTTTTTTGTTTTGACGGGTTTGGGACTAAATATGCTCATTAATCTTAAAAAAGAAGATGAGCCTGAAGAAAAAGTAGATCTACTGACCTTTAAGACTATCGGTGCCCTAGCTTTAGCGACCAGTATTGATGCCTTGATCGTGGGGATTGGCTTTCATGCCCTGGGAGCGCCGTTCATCAGCAGTATTTTAATGATTGGGGTGGTGGCCTTGTTTATGTCCGTTTTAGGGCTTTTTTTTGGGCGCTTATTTGAAAGAACATTTTCTTCTTATGCTGAAAAACTGGGGGGAATCCTCTTGATTTTTTTAGGTATAAAAATCCTCTTAAGTCACTTGCTGGGTAACTAGGCCTTATGTTGATTCTATGATAGAATCACTTCGTTTAAACAATTATTGCGCCGTAGATCTCTCAATTTAGCTGATGAAAAACGCTTTATTCTTCTTAAGTCTTACTTTGCTTTTATCTGCTTGCTTGAGTGAGAATGGAGTGGAAGAGAATCAATATCAATTTCAAGAGGATCAAAGAATTATTGGAATTTTTGAGTTTATACCGGACCACGCATATAAAGGCGGGCCCAATATTTCGAATCATGAAATGACCTATTTTTTGGATCTCAATGGACTAGCTTACTCAGAAGAGCAGTACCTGAAGTGGCAAGGCCAATTGGTTGAAATAAATGGTACTACTGTTGCTTACTATTGTTCTAAACAGGGCCAGTGTTTAATGGGTGGAGTTATTCATTATTTGATTGATATCGATTCTATCGAAAGCCTCAATGCAGACGAGTGAAATCACTATTTTAGTAATAACGGTACCTCACTCAGGCTCAATTTTGACTGATCCTCGGTACTCATCCACTTTGGATTTGACCCCTCAAAAACCACTGAAGCATATAGAGTAATCCCTTGGGGTATCGACAAGGATCCTCCCCCCCATGCGATGTATTTGTATTCATTTGAGCCTTCAAAACTTATTTTATAGAGGTATTGATCTTTTTGAGGGCTTGCCATCTTCTCTACTGCTTTGAAAGGGATCAACTCTTCAGAAAATAGTTTGAAAGTATACCAAGCTTTTTTCATCTCCCCGGTAGATTTTCTAAGCCCGTAAGCTCGCCAATCTCCCTGAGAGCCTTCATCGCTGAAGCCTATGTGGCTATGCCATAAAACTAAGGAATCTCCACTTGCGTAGGCCTGGATGAGCCGTCTAAACACGTCGCTGGCCTGAGTATCTTCACTGTTGGGATAGTCGGTGCGTTGTGTCAGGGTGGGGTCGGAGCTTACCCCTGTTTCGGTGAGCCAAACGGCTTTATCCTCCAAACCTAGCTCTTCTAACTTCTTTTCTAGCTTTTCTCTTGCTCTTTCAAAGCCCATGTACTCTGAATAATAATGGTAATTCATAATGTCGAAAAAATCGGATCCTCCACCTTCAATCACTCCTTCCAGCCATACATCCAGCGTGTAATCGGCAATCCCTGACATGCCCGGCAAAACAATCACCGCATCGGGATCCTTGGATTTTATGTACTCAGAAACTTGGGCTAAAAATACCCCTTGCTCATACGGCGAGAAGCCGTCCAGTGGAGCATGCAGAGGAACGTCCTCACCCCCTTGAGGCCTTGGTCCACTTTGATTGGGGTCACCCGCCCTCCAGTGATCCATCTCATTCCCAATTTCCCAATAAGTGATTTCGTCTGCGTATCGATCAAGCACGGCGTCCAGATAAACTTTTGCTTCAAGGCCTAATGTTTTTTGAAACTGACTTGGGTCGGTTTCCCAAGGTGGGGTGGGGGAGGCATATTGCATGGCAAAAAGAGTGGCGATGGGGCCGAAGGGGGAAGCCTCCAGCATAGAATCTGGGGTTTCGAAGCGCCAGATTTCCTCTTTAGGCTGGATATTCTTCCAGGATAGATCTGCTTCGGTGCTCTGCCTAAACATTTGCACTCCTAAGTCTTCAAACTCACTGATGAGCCATGAAGGATCATCATAAATTCCCAGATCCATAGCTTTTTTACCAGGGGCCTTGTTCAGGTTCACCGCAATAAAATTGAGTCCGATTTGGGGTGGATTTGGCATGGATTGCTCAATCTGTACTCTTTCTTCTTGGAGAGGCTCATTGTAGCTTGTACAACTCACCAAAGTCAGCAGCGTAAAGAAGAGAAAAGCCGAAGTGATTTTTTTCATTTCAAAACAGGGTATATGTGAGCTTATTGTAGCTTATGCCGCCCTTTTATTTAAGACCGATTGCGCACGCAAGCGAAAATGATATTGATGAATATCTTGCTTTCGTGCAAGCTCTGGGCAGCTTCTCTTTAGCCCTCTTTTCTCTATCTATGCTCTCAACTGTTTTATTTATTCTTGGCTTCGCTTTACTCGTTAAAGGGGCAGATTTTTTGGTGGATGGAGCGTCTTCCGTGGCTCGAAAATTCAAGATTTCAAGTTTAGTGATTGGCTTGACTATTGTGGCTTTTGGAACTTCTGCGCCGGAACTGATTGTGAATATTTTAGCCAGTCTGCAAGGCAATACGGAAATTGCCATTGGAAATGTACTCGGAAGTAATATTGCGAATATTTTCCTTATTCTTGGAATTGCGGCTCTTATTTATCCTCTCAAGACTAAAGAAAATACGGTATGGAAAGAAATCCCGCTTGCTTTGTTGGCCGCTGTTTTGTTAGGCATTCTTGCCAATGATGTGTGGATCGATGGAGGTCTTGATTCAGAACTCACACGAAGTGATGGATTGGTGTTTCTGGCCTTTTTTATTGTCTTTTTGTATTACACTTTTGGCATATCAAAAGTGACTGGATCGGAGAGCAGTGAGCTAGAGCTTAAAGAACTCAGCATGCTTAAATCTACTTTATACATTCTAGCGGGTCTTTTGGGCCTGGTGCTTGGAGGGAAATGGATTGTGGATGGGGCGGTGGAGCTCGCGGAGGCCTTTGACATCAGCCAGTCCGTTATTGCTTTAACGGTTGTAGCTATTGGAACTTCCTTGCCGGAATTAGCCACTTCGGCAGTGGCTGCTTATAAGAAGCAGTCGGATATTGCCATTGGAAATGTGGTGGGTTCTAACATTTTTAACATATTTTGGATACTGGGTTCTAGTGCCCTTATTCGCCCTTTACCCTTCAATAGTGGCTCTAATTTTGATATTTTTGTTGCGATATCGGCTAGCTTGATTTTGTTCCTCATCATGTTTATTGGAAAAAGGCACGTTATAGAACGATGGCAAGGAGGGCTCATGCTCCTTATCTATCTAGTCTATGTCCTTGTTTTGGTCACCGGGAACGCTCCTTTTTAGTTCAGTTTTTGGATCAATACTTTGTCCACCCGGCTTTCATCCAGATCGATGATCTCAAAACTGTAGCCATTGTGTTCGAATTTTTCGCCCACGGTGGGGATGTTCCCAAGAAAGAAGATGATGAATCCTGCCAGAGTGAGGTAGCTTTCTGAATTTTCGGTGATCACTTCCATCTCAAAGAATTCATTCAACTCATTTATTTCTATTCCTCCGTTCACGAGATGGCTGCCGTCTTCGCGAACATAGACGTCCTCTTCTTCTTCGGTATCGGGTAGGTCTCCCACAATGGACTCTATAAGGTCGTGTAAGGTGATGATTCCTTCAAAGGATCCATATTCATCCACCACAATTCCCAGGTATTCTTTTCTTTTTTTGAAGAGTTTAAGGACGTCGGTTGCGTTCATCATCTCGGGAATAAAAATGGGTTCTTCAATGATGTCTTTGAGTTTTAAGCCCGCTTTATAATGCTCAAAAAAATCTTTAGCGGTGATCACTCCGATGACTTTATCTATATTTTCATTGCAAACGGGAAACTTAGAGTAGGGGCTGTTTTTTATTTTACTTCTAATCACATCAATGTCTTCGGTTATATCTAGCCATTCCACTTCTGAGCGATGTGTTTTTAAGGATTTCGCTTTTTGTTCAGAGAAAGAGAAAATATTTTGATGCATTAAACTTTCTTCTTTTTCTATCATCCCTTTCGTTCCCGCCACTTTTAAGAGTTGCACCAATTCTTCTCCGTTGGGGTAATGCTCTTCTCGTTCTTCAACTCCTATGATCTTTAAAATGAGTCGTGTGGAGAAGGAAAGGACTTTGACGAGAGGATAGCTGATGATTGAGAAAAAGCGGATAAAGGGGCCTATGGCTAGCGCGATTTTTTCCGGATTGTTCAGCGCAATGGACTTGGGCACGAGTTCTCCAATCACGATTGAAAAATAAGTGATCAAGGTGATGGTGATCAGGAAAGCGAGTTCACTGCTATATTCACTGAGGAAGGCAATATTTTTGAGTAAGGGTTCTATCTCATCGGCCAGGGCTATGGCTCCATAGGCTCCGGCGGTAATTCCTATGATGGTGATCCCAATCTGGATGGAGGATAGAAAATGTTCCGGTTCTTCCAGTAGTTTGAGAACTATTTTTGCTTTTCTGTTTCCCGCTTCCGCTTTTTGCTCAATGCTGTGTCTTTTTACAGATACCAGTGCTATTTCGGATAAAGCAAAAAGACCATTGAACAAAGTAAGTACAAACACAATCAGAATTTCCATTTTTTGATGATTGAGGGGCCCACGCCCTCTGTTTAGTTAGATAAAACTTTTCCAAATATAAAGGGTTTTGCCTCTGTTTGCAAGGTTCTAACTCGAGTACTGCTTCAGGAAATCTTCAGCTTTTTTGATGAAAGTACTTTGTTTTTCAGGAGAAAATTTCTTCCACATCGATACACTCATCTTTGTTCGCGGGTTTTTTTCGAGTAATACTTGATGTTTACTGACCCATCGCCAATAGAGGCCGTCCCAAATGGGGCACCATTCTCCCGTAGGGAAATCGGTCATTTTTCGTAGATAGGCACTGCCACAGATATAGGGTTTAGTGGTCAGTACTCCTCCATCAGCATATTGGCTCATGGCGTAGACATTAGGAACCATGACCCAGTCATAGGCATCAATAAACATAGTAAAGAACCACTTGAAAGCCTCGCTTGGTTTGGTCTCGGTGAGCAGCATGAACACCCCCAGGATCATGAGCCTCTCAATGTGATGAGCGTACCCTGTTTGTATCACGGATTGAATGGTTTCATCTACGGGCACTATTCCTGTTTTTCCCTCCCAAAAGCATCGAGGGAGTGAATTGGAATGCTTTAGAACATTGCTTGTGCGCATTTTCCTCCCATGGGTGAGGTAGCTTAGGCTCATGAATTCTCTCCATCCGATCAGTTGACGAATGAAGCCTTCAAGAGAGTTGAGAGGTACATTTTTTTCTTCAGCATTTTTTAGCACGGCCGTTAAAACCTGTTGTGGAGTCAGTAGCCCGCTGTTCAGTAAAGGGCTGAGTTGGCT
>CAZHKJ010000007.1:6204-23679 GCA_964533115.1 uncultured Candidatus Peribacteria bacterium
TATGGAAAAGAACGGGATCGCCTTTTCGTACGGCATCTTCGTAGTCCCCAAAATCTTTTAATTTGTTTTGGATGAAATGCTCCAGGCTCGCCAGGGCTTGCGAGTGATTGATGGGATACTTAAAATCTTCCGACCCCATTTCCTGAGAAAACCTGGCTTGGGCTTCTTTAATGTATTTTTTCTCTTGTGGAGAAAAATCCGGGATATAAGTCTGAGGAGTGGCTACTCCTTTGGGGATAGCTTTTCGATTTTCGGTGTCAAAACTCCATTTTCCTCCCACTGGAGCGGATCCTTCCACAAGAATATTTAATCGTTTGCGCTGCCATTGGTAAAAATCATGCATCCGTAGAACTTTTTTCCCGTTTTGCCATTTTAGGCCTTCTTCAATGGGTGTGAGAAAGCTTGGAGAAGGCTTTATGGAGCTTTTAATGTGCTGGCCGATTTCTTGGATATTGCGCGACAGGAAATCATCACGTGTTTCATAAAAAAGTAGTTCTTTGCTGTTTTTTTTGACTAATATTTCCAGAAGGGAGTTTTTCTCCAATTCTTCCAGATGGACTATTTCACAAATACGCCCTTTGGAAAGGGCGAGGTCTCTGAAACTACGCATGCTCACATGGTGAAAAATCAGCTTTTGTCTGTGAAAGGGGACTTGATTGAAAAAGAGAGGATCTTCTACCAAAAGGAGATCGGAATCCGTCGTCAGAGCCTCAATAAAAAGCTGATGAGGGAAAAGAATGGTGGTCATTTTTTCCCCAAAATAATGATTTCGGCCACCACAGCTAAGATCATGAATGTGCTCGTGTAGGCCACTGCATCATTGGGTCTTTCCGTGAGATTGGCGATCAGAATAGCCGTCAGAGCCCATAGAATGGTTAATCCATACAAAAGATTTCCTTTCATTTTATACAAAACAAAGCCCGTGAAACTGCTCGCCATCACGATGATCCCAATGGAGAATGAGGTGAGACTCAGACCAAAATTTCCAAAATTCACTTGATAGAGTACGGATGAAAAATTGGCGAAGGTGGCAACGCTGACCCATCCTGCGAGGACGGCAATGGGAACTTCTACCAGCCATTTTTCTGTTTTGTTGAGCGTTTTTCCGTGCCGTGTCAATCTGTAGAGAGAGGTTAAGGCACAGGCTAAAATCAAGACGATAATAAGCGCAGTGGGCCAGTTGAAGCTGATCAGTTGAGCAACGATCATCCATAGCGTATTCAAAAAGAACGCTCCCGCGGTGAACCATCCCAGCTTTTTGAGGAGTTTATTCTCACGCTGACTCGGTAAAGCCTGATAGATCGCATAGAGTAAGCAGAAAAAGAAAATAAAGCCCCAAATGGAAAAGGCATAGCCCGCAGGGATGACGGGGGTTTGGCTTCCACTTGATTGGCTTTGGATGCTGTTTCCAATATCCAAGAGGGTTAATAAATACCCGGTCAATATTTGGCTAACTGCAAAAATGAGGTTCATGACTTGCCGTATTGGGCTGGAGGGAGCATTGCCTGTGTAGACCATATAGAGGGTTTTTTCGAACGAGGCCTTATTCTTTTAGTTCTTCGAGTAAGCTTTTTTCGAATTGAATGGGTCCAAAATAACCTTTTTCAATGATGGCGGTTTCAATTTTCTTTTGAAATCCTGTGATCACCATGAGGCCCACAAGAATTAAAACGACTCCTAATATTTTTTTAAAGCTTCCTTCAGGGTTCGCCATAAACCGGAATTTTTTCACGGCTTTTTGTCCGCCCAATCCAATCAGCAGGAAAGGGATCATCATTCCAATCACAAAGAGGGCAATGTTGATCGTTCCTTGTAGAAAATCGCTGGGTAAAAGGGTGGCCAGTAAAACGGCAAAAGTCGGTGAACAGGTTGAAAAGACGGGCCCCAGGGAAGCCCCCAAGAGCACGGCGCCTAATTTGCCTGGTTTTTTGTTGCTCTGGTTTAAGAGATTTTGGCTTTTTGTGAGCTGTAAAATTTCGCTTATTTTTTCCCATGGTTTAGGAAAGATTAAGCTGAGTCCAAAAAGAGACAATAAGAGTCCTGAAATCCAGCTCCAGGTAGAATCAGGGATGCTTAAGGCTAAGCTGCTTCCTTTGATCAAGAGTGAAAAGAGGAAGACGGAGACTCCAAGCGAACCCACCACTATCCATGGGCGTGAGGCATCTTTTTCGCTTGAGCTTCCCACCACAATGCTCGGCAACAAGAAGAGGCTGCAAGGCGCGAGTACGGTCAGGAAACCTGCAATAAAAGAGATGAACCAGAAACTCATTTAGGAATTTGGATTTAGGAGTTTTTCAAAGCTTTCTTTTAACTCTGAGAAGCTTGGCGCGATTAAAATTTCTTCAACGGTGCCGTCTTTATTGATCATTACGATGGTGGATTGGCTCTTAATGCCATATTTTTCTTTCCATTCTGTTGCAGTGTCAAATTTGGCATTGAGGATAATCGCTCCTTCTGGGAAGTTTTTACTGTTGCTTAAAATCTCTTCTTCCATGAGTTGACAGGTTGGGCACCAAGACGCATAGAAGAACAACGCGAACGGTTCTGTTCCCAGTAAAGCATCGTAGGCGATATAGTCGAAAGTCTCGTCATCGGAATTTAAATAAGTCACTTCGGGCTTCCATTCCTCAATAGGGGTGCTTTCGACCGTTTCTGTGCCTTCTGTTGTGCTTTCCACATTATTTTCATCGCTAGGATTTGTGCTGCTTTGGCAGCTCGTCAGAGTTAAGATCATCATTCCGAATAAGAAGAGGGAAGCTTTCATGAGGAAGGGTTAATATAGCCTCCACTTTACACGATTTTTTTAGTAAAGCCAGACTTCAGGCCTTGTTATTGAGAATGATTTGCAATTGCGTTGACTTATTGCAAGTTATTCGCAATAATTGATCACGATCACTCTTTTAACTTTTCATAGTTCCAATGAATAAACATTTATTTGCCCTCTTCTTAGCTCTTACCATGTTCGTGACCGCTTGCGATCTTCAAGAACCTCAAGACTCTCTTGTCGAAACAAAAGAACCTCTTCTTATTACGACGTCTCTTTATCCCGTTGATTTTTTTGTATCGGAAATTGTTAAAGATCGGGCTGAGATTTTTAGTCTTACTCCGGCTGGTGTGGAGCCTCATGATCATGAACCCACTCCACAAGATATCCAAACCATGGAAGCCAGTGATTTGATTGTGGTGAATGGTAATTTGGAGCCTTGGTTGGAGGATCTAGAGGGTCCTTTAACAGACAAAGGGGTTCGGCTGCTTATTCTTACGCAAGACATGACTTTACTCGAGGGCGGGGAGCTGCATGAACATCATGATGAGGAAGAACACCATGACGAAGAAGAAGACGCTACGAAAGACCCTCATGTGTGGCTTGACCCCCTTTTAGCTCAAGAAATGGTGGACATTTTAACTCTTGAGCTTCAGTCTTTAGATCCTGAGAACGATGCTTTTTATGAGACCAATGCCAATATTCTTAAGAGTAAGCTACTGGCCTTGGATGAACAGTTTACCGCTGGTTTGGCCAGCTGTGAACAAGATACTTTTGTGACCTCTCATGCTGCTTTTGCTTATTTGGCTCAAAGATACGGCCTCACTCAATTGCCCATCTCCGGGCTTTCTCCCGACATGGAGCCTTCTATGCTTGAAATTGCTCAAATTGTAGATTTTGTGAAGGATAATAATGTGGAAGTGATTTTCTTTGAGAGTTTAGTGAGTCCGGAACTCTCCACGACTATTGCCAATGAAGTAGGGGCTGAAACTTTGGTGCTTAATCCTATTGAAGGTTTGACGGAACAGGATTTGCTGCAAGGTAAAAACTATTTTACTGAAATGGAGCAAAATCTCACGAATTTAAGAGTTGCTTTACAATGCCAATAAAGCTCACTTGGCCATGGAAGCCCCATCAACATGCAAAGAATCCTCATGCAGATTCTCATGATTCCCACGATGGTCATATTCATTAAAACAAAGTAGAATCGGCTTATGAATTTTGCTCTGTTTAAAGATGCCATTACTATTTTTCTGGGGATTATTATAGAGGCAACGCCTTTTGTGGCTTTGGGGGTTTTACTTTCCAGTTTAATCCGTTTGTATATTACGGAAGGTCGGCTTCTTAAAATCATTCCCAAGAATCGTTTTGGGGCGGTTCTTATGGGTAGCGCCTTAGGTTTTTTCTTGCCGGTTTGTGAATGTGGCAATATTCCGGTCGCTCGTCGATTTCTCATCAAAAAGGTTCCGGTCCATACCACCTTGGCTTTTCTTCTTGCGGCCCCTGTTTTTAATCCGATCGTGATTTTTGCCACGTGGGCGGCCTTTAGAGGATCTCCCGAAATGGTGATTTTACGTGTGGTGTTTTCTTTGGCGATTGCTCTTATTATTGGATTCCTATTCAGCTTTCATAAAAATCCTCAAGAGCTCTTGAATCCTCATTTGCTCGAGTCTGAAACGCATGCTCACCGAAAAGGTTTTCTTGGTACTTTTGTTGAGGAGTTCTTTGAAATGATGGGGATTTTGGTGATAGGCACGGCTCTTGCTTCTTTTGTGCAGATTTTATTGCCTCGACAGTGGGTGCTTTCCATTGGGTCCGGTCCGATCAGTTCTGTGCTAACCATGATGGCCTTGGCGCTGATTGTTTCTATTTGTTCCAACGTAGACGCTTTTTTTGCACTCAGTTATTCCAGTACATTCACGACAGGGTCTTTATTGGCTTTTTTGGTTTTTGGTCCCATTGTGGATATTAAGGGTTTAGTTATGATGAAAAAAGTATTTAAAACAAAAATTCTGCTTTGGATCACTCTTCTAACCGCTCAACTTGCTTTTCTTTTTGCCCTTGTGATTAATCTTAACACTCACTTATGAGCCACCGTTGGATTAAAGCTGTGGAAGCCATGCTCATTCTGCTTTGGGGGGCGACGATCATTCATTATTATATGAGCGATAAACTCCAGTTTTATATTTATCCGGCTTATGACGGTTTGGTTTTGGCGAGTGGCCTCTTTATTTTTGGAATAGGAGCTTTGCATTTGAGTTCTTTTGCTGAAGAGTCAGATTCTGAAAAATTATCTTGGCAGAGTATTTTCTTTCTTTTACCTCTCGTTTTAGCTCTCACGGTTCCCCCTTCGCCTTTGTCTGCCGCTACTGCTCTTTCGCGAGGAGCTACTGCCGACTTGAGTGTCATTCAAAGTGCACCGGCCTTGTTTGGGCTCAAACCCGAAGATCGAAGCATCAACGATTGGATTCAACTTTTTAATCACGATCCCGAGCCAAGCCATTATGAAGGGCAAAAAGTTCATTTAGAGGGCTTGGTGGTTTATGATGAGGAAACGATGGATGGCTATTTTTTGATTGCCCGTTTCATTATTTCTTGTTGTGCGGCCGATGCTCGTCCTCTTAGCTTACCTGTGATCATTGAGTCCGATACGCTTGTCCCCGAAGGATGGATTCTTTTAAAAGGGAGTATTGGGGAAGGGCTGGTTGATGGTCAACGAGGTATTGCTATTCAAATGGATAGTTTTGAGTCGATTCCTGACCCTAAAAACCCTTATGCTTACTGATTTTTCAAAAAAACTGGCTTTTGTGAGTGGGCTTCTGTGGCTGGCTATTTTGGCGGTGCTTTTTTATGGAGATCGAGTTCAGACTTCGGTGGAATTTTTTAGCTTGGAAGATCAAACGGTCAGTTCGTATACAGAGCGGATGATTTTTGAGTTTAATAGAAGCGTGGATACTGTTGAGATGGAAAAAACATTTTTTATTGATCCGGCCGTGGACTTGGAGTTGAGTTGGGTTGGAAAGAAAATGGTGGCCAGTTTTAAAGAGCCTTTAAAGGAAGAGACAAGTTATACGGTTCGTTTAGGAGATTATTCGGCTCATTTCAGTACTCGAGAAAAGCAGCTTTTCTATATTGATAGTTCCGGTGAAAATCGCCAGATTTGGTCTTATGCTTTAACGAGTGCCTCCTCTGAGGCAATGACTCCGGTGGATTTATTGGTTGTGGATTATCAAATCACTGCAGATGGCAATACGGTCGTTTTTTTTGCCACTCCTAAAAATCAAATCACCACGGAAGAGGATTACTCTGTTTTCCCGAATCTATACACGCTGGATTTAGAATCTTTAGAATTAAGGCAATTGACGGAAGAAGTGGAGGATGCTTTGAATATGTATTTTAAAGTATCTCCCGATGGTCAGACGATTCTTCTCAATCGATTGAATTTGGGTGAGGATGGAGCTCCTGAAGGAACAGAGTTACTGGTGAGTGAAAGAGGCAAAAAATTCACTTCTTTTTGGAAACAGGATTTAAGTGGGGTGACTCATGAAGCGATTGATTTTACTGCCGATTCACGTTTTATTGTGGCGCAGGATTGGAATCGGTTTAAAATTTTCCCGATTGAGGAGGGGGCTTATGCCGAACAAGATTTAGGGGCTTACGCCAAACTTCTTGGGTTCAGTTCTTCCAGAAATCGGCTTTTATTTTTAAAATGGAAAGAGGAGAACTCTTTTGCCCTCAGTAATGAATTGATTGTTTTTGATGCGAACGGAGGTAAAGAGGTGCTGCTTCAGGACTTGGGAGTGATCACTGATGTGGAAATAACGGAAGATGCTGCTCTTGTTTTGATCACCTTGGAAGAAATCAAGAACTCTGATTCAGGAATTTATCTCTACCAAGCAGAGTCCCAGAATCTCAAACGTTTGGATGAAAATAATCTTTTCTTTGAACTGAATTTAGACCTTTCTTTAGATGAGGAGTGGCTGGCTTTTGAACGTCAATTGGATCTTTCAAATGAAGGAGGTGGAGAAATTTGGATCATGAATATAGACACAGGTGAAGAATTAAGGCTTACTGTGGATGGGCGCTCTCCTCAATGGAGACCTTAATATCTTTCACTTATGAATTCAAAAATAGGACTTTCTAAGCTCATTTTAAAAGCTCTTTTCAAGGCTTCTCTGGCCTTTTTTTTAGGACTGGTTTTCTCCATTTTTTCGATGGGGTGGGCTATGCATCTATTTGTTGATGGTTCATCGGGAGGAATGGGGGGACATGGGGCAGTTTTAGTCATTTTGTTGGCTTGGTTTTACATTGCACCTTGGCCAGGAGTTTTGTTCTTGTTCAGTTTATTGGCACCTTTTTTGTATGCCTTTGCTGCTTGGAAAATAGCCATGGGGAGTTTTTTCCAGTGGCTGCTTATGGATTATTTGAATGACCCGATACGGAGTTTTGCCGATCGATCTTCGCGTTCTGTTTATAAATATTTGGATAAGATTCAGAATTCTGAGCACATTCAAGATTTGTCTACATTTCAAAAAAAAATACTTCACTGGTTCTTTAGAAAAACGCCTTTTTTATCAGATCCTCAAAAAGAAGTGGATCTTAAGCTTCAGGAAGGAACAGATCGTCTTGCTCGTTTGCCCATGCGCATGTTTTGGCTTTTATTCACTCTTCACCTTGGCCTTTTATTGATGGCCTCCGTTATGTATTAGGATTGCGCGTCAGTTTTAGGAGATCTATTAATTCAAATATTTCTTTCACTTCTGAAAGGAAGATATGTATGTCATCTACTAATAACGCGGATTTTCTGATGCTGCCCGGTTCAAAAAGGTCTTTTTCTGTGGGGATTGCAATGACCATTTGGTTCTCTTCAAATACGCATTGTACTATTGATGCTCCGTTTGGAGAGCGTAACCTGGCTAGGGCAAGTAGTCTTTCCATAAAAGCAGTGGTGAGTACGAACCGAGCTTCGACTTGATCAGAGCTGAAAACTTGGAACATTGCTTCAAATTCAGGATCTTCCAATTCTATTCGTTGCAGTCCATGAAATGCTTTGCCTTTAATTAGATTTCCAAAATATTTTTCGTCTTTGCATAATAGGGTTTTACCCTTAAATGTCTTTGGGAAATCTAGCTCTAATACTAGTCCGTGGAAAACCGTCACGATGACTTTTCCAGATTTTTTTCGAAGGGTAGCTTCGTGCAGTTTTATGGTAACTTTTTTATATTCTCCTGAAATAAAGTCTTCTGATTCTCTTCGATTATAACTGGGAAAAATTTGCCCTGCATATTTAGTCTCGAGATGGCTTGTTCCTGTGAGACTATAGCTTATGTCTCCATAAAAACTGCAAATCACTGGCATAAATTTAGATTTCACGTCATTCTTATATTCTCGTATGGGCATATAAATAAACCATCCCATCGCTCCTATTGAACCTACTGCTACTGTAGAGAGCATCTCTGAATCAAAAAAACCAAGATTCACTCCTACAAATGCCAGTCCAACTACTGAGATCCAGATCAGAATAGCTCTGATGATGTGACTTTTGAAAGTGGCATAGGTAGCTAAACGTTTAGTTTCAATCTCATTTAAGAGGGGTGCGATATGAGCTTCAAAATGTTTAGCGAAGCCTTTTTCATGTTCACCAACTTCGATGAATTTTGTAGTGACTGGCTCAAGATCAGGCATTCCTTAATCTGTTTAATAAGACAATGAGCTAAGAAAATATTTTTTTAGCATCAGGAACAGCTTTTGATTTATTGTCCGCTTCAAAGTACGGATAGTATTTGATTCCAATCATGCTGGCGACCATGCTCATCGGCCACACTTCTACAGTATCATTTAGAATCCGAACAGAAGAATTATAGAAGCGTCTAGATGCAGCTAGATGTTCTTCTACATCTTCAAATGCTTTTTGCACATCTCTCATGGATTGGTCACTTTTTAGTTCTGGGTAGGCTTCTAGTGAGACCATCAATTGAGACAATTTCCCTTCTAATAGACTTTCCATCTCAAATGCTTTCTCAATATCTTTCCCGTGACCGATCTTCATTGCTGAAGCACGTAGCTCCGTTATTTCTTTGAATAGAGCTCTTTCATGGGTCATAAAGGTTTTGGCCGTTTCAATTAGATTTGGAATCAGCTCATGACGTTTGGTGAGTTGCACATCGATTCCTGCGAATGCTTCTTCTATGGCATTCTTTTTACGAATGATGCTTACATAAACAAAATAAAAAAGGATTAGGGGGACCAATAAAATCAGCAGCATTTTAAAAAGGAAAAGGTAGCTCTATTGTAGCATTTATGGATTTTTTTTACGAACAGATTTTCCAAGAGCGATGATGCTGAACATTAAAAATAAGATTCCACTGCTGAGGATTCCGATACCTAGAATTTCAAATGTATCCAAAGTGATTGCTGTTATGACTTCCAGGCTGATTTTTAAGAGATTTATTTCAGGGTTCTCTGCGAAACTTTTTGTGATCACTTGGGTGATGTAGTCGTATCCAAAATGGGTCCCCAGGCCAATTAAGAAGACGCTGAAGCCAATGGTGAGCAAACTGAGGATGAGTTGAGCGATGGAGGAACGGATTTGTTTGCGCCTTTCGGGTATATGAAAAATATGGAAAGTCATGTAGGCAATATAAACGTCCCATTGCATCAGCATTCGTCTTCTAAACCCTTCAAAAAAACCATATTTCACTTCTTTTAGAGTCTGAAAGTAGTTGTCGAATTTTTTATATTGGTAGCCTCTTCCGTAGTGTTGAGCAAATTTATTCAGTCCGATTTCGATGCGAAATTTTTGTTTGTAATAAGCGGGAAGTCTATCCCATAATTCACGTTTTAAGGCACGTTCCCCGGACAGTAATGAAATTTGGAGTGTTAGACGCTGCATTTTATTTGCTCGAATGCCGATGAACATATCTGTTTCTTCTTTCAAAATAGGTTCAATGATTTCTTTGATGGTTTGTGGCTCTAATCCACGCAGGTCTGCATCACAAAAAAATAAGATATCTCCTGTGCTCGCTTCTACGCCGCGGTCCATTGCTTGAGCTTTCCCCATGTTTTTTTCGTTCTTTAAATATTTTACGGCAAAGGCTTGGACTTTTTCTTCCGTATCGTCCGTTGATCCATCGTCTATCACGATGATCTCATTGATTAAAGGCACAGCACTGAGCGTTTTGAGCACTGCTTCGATTCGAGCGCCTTCGTTGTAACAGGGGACAATGGCGGTGACTTTTTTCATGTGGTGAGTTTTTTACCGATTTTCTTACTGATCAAGTGGCGCGCTATATGGAAGAGCACCAGTAAACTTATCAAGCTGAGTACCAAGCTGGCCGGATGTTCATAGAGTTTATTTAGGAATACGGATCCTTTACCCGCCCACCAGCCTATTCCTATAACGACGTTTAACCAGAGGCTGATGGTGCATGCGCTGTAGCTTAAAAATCGTATTATACTCATCCCCCCTATGCTGAGATGGAAGATGGTCATGATCCGTGTGCCATAAATGAATTTTGTAATGAGCATCAGATTAAATTCATGCTTTGCCAGTTTCTGAAAGAGTTTTTTGGCGATTTCATATTTAGCGGTGTGTTTTTGAAAGAATTTAGTTTTTTGGATTCCGTGTCTTCCTAAAAGAAACCAGGCTAGGTCGGATACCATTGTTCCTATGAAGGAACCCAGTATTAAAAGCTCTAAATCCCACCAAGCTCTTCCCACTAAAAAGGCCAGAGGGAAAATTATTTCTTCTCCCCCTAACAATGCTGCCAGGAAGAAAAGGACGAAGGGATACTCTGCAAAATGATCAATGAAATCTTGAATTTCCATTGTCTCTACTATGTTCGCTTCACACTTTTTTTTCTAGTCTAAGTGTGTTAGTTTCTTTTCGCTCTTAATTCTGTCTAATGAAGATACTTATTTTTGGAAAGGGATACATCGCCTCTAAGTTTAAAGAACGTTTCGCTTCAGATGCTCAGATTTCGGAGCTACGTTTAGAGGACTATTCTTCGATTCGGGAGGAACTTTTACGTGAAAAACCCGATGTCGTTTTGAATTGTGCCGGGAAGACGGGTCGCCCCAATGTGGATTGGTGTGAAGACCATAAAATGGAAACGCTTGCTTCTAATGTGATTGCGCCACTCCTATTGGCGCGAGCTTGTGAGGAACTTAATCTTTATATGGTTCATATCGGAAGTGGCTGCGTCTACGAGGGCTATAGAGAGGGCCAGGGATATGCTGAGGAAGACGCCCCTAATTTTGCGGGAAGTTACTATTCAAAAACAAAAGCTTGGAGTGAAGAAATGCTGGCTGAATTTTCAGTTCTGCAACTTCGACTTCGAATGCCCTTCGATAGCATTCCTAGCGAGCGCAACTTCATTACTAAAATCACTAAATATTCTAAAGTGATTTCCGTGCCCAATTCCATCAGTGTGCTTGATGACTTTTTATTTGCAGCGGATGCTCTGATCCAAAAAAGGGCAACTGGAATTTATAATGTGACGAATCCGGGTGTGATTACGCATCAGGAGATTTTAGATCTCTATCGCGAACTGGTAGATCCTGATTACCATTACGAGCTCTTTTCGGTCAGTGAGATGGAGAAAATCACCAAAGCGAAACGTTCCAACTGTGGACTTTCGGTGGATAAGCTCGAAAGGGAAGGGATTCATTTGAGGCCCGTTCATCAGGCTGTTCGTGAATCTTTGATTTTGTATCGTCAGCATCTAGAAAAAGCTAAAGAGACGTGTTAGTGTTCTCTTGTCACGCAAGCCCTTTCTATGTCCAACTCAAAAAACCTCGTTCTTCCTGAATTTGCACGCTATTTTTTTACTTTAGTGGTGGTGCTTATTTTGGCTTTGTTCGGCTGGATTATTTCCCCCTTTTTTACGGTGCTTGTTTTTGCGGCTACCATTACCGTTGTTTTTTATCCTGTCCATGTTTTTTTGGGGCGATTTCTAGGTAAGCACGCCAGCTTTGCCGCTTTTTTTAGTACGCTTTTTGTCCTTCTTGTTGTTTTGGTGCCTTTGGTCTTTTTTGGATTATTTCTAGCTCAGGAAGCGGTAGCCGCTTACGATATTTTGTCGAGCAAATGGACCATCGTGAATATCGACAAGCTTCAGTGGAATGGGCTTCAAGAACTTCCTGTGGTAGGGCCTTTTTTGGAGCAGATCTCTAATCGTTATGGTTTTTCTTCTTATATTTATGATACAAAAATTGATCTAATGGAATGGGTTAAAACCATTGGGCAGGCAGTATCAGGCTTCTTAGTGGCTCAAAGTGCGGTTATTGTGGGGGCCTTTGGCACCACTGTTCTCAGTTTATTCATTCTTGTCCTGACGATTTTCTTTTTCTTCCGTGATGGAAAGCATTTCTTGGCAACGATTAAACTTTTGAGTCCTCTACCCGAACGTTACGAAACTGAAATTGAAAATAAACTTCGTGACACCACCTATGCCATTGTGGTGGGAACCTTTGGAACGGCTCTTATACAGGGTTTTGTGGCCACCATTGGTTTCGCCATCGCCGGCGTGGATAATCTTGTTTTGTTTTTCTCTCTGATGTCTTTTGCCGCCATGATCCCTTATGTCGGACCTTCGCTTGTGTGGGGCCCTGTTGCCCTCGCTTTATTGCTCATGGGGGATGTGTTCTGGGGTGGCTTTGTTTTCTTGTGGGGATTTTTTATTGTTTCAATGGTGGATAACATTGTTCGCCCGCTTTTCATTGAATCCAGTACGAAAACCAATTCATTGGTGACTTTTCTTGCGGTATTGGGAGGGATTTTTGTCTTCGGTATGAAAGGGATTGTTTTTGGCCCTTTGATTTTGAGCTTAACGATTACCGTTTTGCACATTTATCAACTGGAATACGAAAAAGTGTTGGATGGGTAGAATAGAGCTGCCTAGCTCTAGTTTTCTTGCTGCCCTCATCCCTTCCTCGAAACAGGACCCGGAAGCGCTACGCTTTCTGCCCGGCTTCGTCAGGAATTTCGTCAGCAAGAACCTTGTATTATCTCGATGAATAATCGTTATTTATATCAAAAAATTAAGCAGCTTACACAGTTGGTTTTTCATTTATATGACGAAAATCTAGGACCATTAGACTCTTCTCTTACGCAAAATAATTCTAGTACTGATCAAGTATTCTATCCATTTAATTATCTTATTGCAGATATCCCTGAGTTTTTTGAGTGCGTAAATCTAATGAGAGAGGATGAAAATATTAAAGCACTGGAAGGAGCTATGGTGGGTTCGTTGATGCCCTCTTCAAAAATAAGCAACATAGAATCTTGTATTTTTAGTTTTATCTCGCGGATGTATCTAGAGGGTGAAAGATCTTACTCAATAGATTTATTCAATAAAAATTATGAGAAATTTGAAGACTTATTTTATTCTGATGAACTTGAGTATACAAATTCTGTGGACCTTTATAATTTTGAATACGATGGGCATCAGATTGAATTGGATAGTCAAACTTTTATTAAAAGAGGGGATGATTCTTCCATTAAAGCTAATCGAGAGCATTCTTTTATGAGCTATTCGTATTTTTCAAGATCTTTCTTTTTTATTGAAACAAAATATAAGCACCCTAAATATGTATATTCCCCCCTGACTGAAGATTTTAACGAAAATCCTGGGTTAGATGCGTTGCTTAATCATGCCTATGACGTCTTTGATCTTGTCATTGCTACTCTTAGATTGTTTAAACACTCAGCTGTATATAGGAGTCATACTGTGACTTCTGTTATGACGACATTTCATCCTTTTACTTCGAGATTGAGGACCAGTACACATTATCAAACTATTGCTATTGGAGAAAAGGTTTCTATTTCAGATGAAGAGGGAGGGGAGCTATCTGAAATTTTCAAATACGTCTCCTCATCAGCTAAAGACAAACGTTTTAGCCTTGCTTTAAGACGTTTGAGTCTTGGCATGGAAAGACTTCAAAATGAAGATAAGTTGATAGATTATTTTATTGGATTGGAATCCTTGTATTCTTCCAAATCTAAAAATTCGTCTGGATCTGACAACTTGAAATTGAATTTAGCTCTTTCTTCAGCTCTAGTCCTAGAAGATGATCTCGAGAATAGGCGAAAAATCTTTGATTTTGTCATGAAAACCTACAAGATTCGTAACGATATAGTACATGGCAAGGAATTCAATCTTATGGATAAAGATGTTCTTGAAACGGAAGAGCTTCTTAGGAGATCATTGAAATTATGGATAAAAGATAAGGGAATGTTCGATAAGGATAAATTGATCAATCTACACCTAAGTTCTTAAGATTTCTTGCGTCGTTTTTTGAGCTGTTGTACTGTGCTTTTACACGCCTTTAATTTTCACGCCATGAAACTGTTTCTTCAAAGCAAAGCTTCTTCTGCAGATCTGCTTATTTTAAGTTTTTTTAAAGGAGAAAGTTTGGATAAAAGAATGCAGGATCTCTTGGGTAAGGCGAGCAAAATGGTAGACGCGCGCTTTATTGCTAAGGATTTTGAAGGAGAAGAAGGACAGGTCCTTACTCTTTTTCCGGAAGGAGCTTCTTTTAAACGTATTGTGCTTATGGGGAGAGGAGAAAAAAGTGAGCAAATGCCTCAAGCGACTGAACATCTGGGCGCTCGAATGACAGTGGCTGTTAAGGCCGCAAAGGCGAAGAAGGTCTTGATTCTCACTCAGGCTGAAGAACTTTATGAATTGGCGAGTGGGTTTGTTTTGGGACATTACGAGTTCACTATGTATCGCAAAAAAGATCCCAAAAAAGTTGAACTGGAAGCGGTTCATTTCCTTTGTGAAACGACTGCTGAAACCAAGCAGATCCTGGAGAAAGTCGCTGCTTTCCATCAATCCGCTACGCTCACTCGTACGCTCATCAATACTTGTGCCGGAAATCAAAATACGGATGACCTTGTGGATAGTGCTCGAGCGCTTGCAAAAACGTCTAAACTTAAGATGACGGTTCTTGATGATAAAAAACTCAAGAAATTAGGGTGTGGGGCCATATTCAGTGTGGGGCAGGGAGCGTTGACCGGCGCTCGGATGGTCTTTTTGGAGTACCGTTTTAAGAGCAAGTCCAAGCAGCCTGATTATGCTTTTATTGGTAAGGGGATCACTTTTGATTCGGGTGGTATGAACCTTAAACCTTCGGGTCATATTGAGGATATGAAGCTTGATATGAGTGGAGCTTCCACCGTTCTGGGTTTGATGCAAGCCCTCGCTCAACTTAAAACGCCTGGCTATTTCTTGGGAGTGCTCTGTGTGGCGGAAAATGCTGTTTCTGATCGAGCTGTGCATCCTGGAGATGTCGTGACGGCCTACAATGGGAAAACCATTGAGATCACGAATACCGATGCCGAAGGGCGGATGGTTTTAGCGGATGGTTTGGCTTACACGGAAAAGAATTACAAGCCTAAGAAAATGCTCACGATTGCAACCTTAACGGGGGCCGTTACCGTGGCACTGGGTTACAATATTACGGGAGTGATGGCGAACGATGAGCCCTTCATGCAGGATCTCTTGGCCGCGGGTAAAAAAGCAAAAGAACGATTTTGGCCCCTTCCCATGGATGAAGATTTTGTGAAAGCCACTAAAGGGGATTTTTCTGATCTTAAAAATGCCACTGATGGGGTTCGTGCCGGGACGATTATGGGAGCGGCTTTTCTTAAAAACTTTGTAGAAAAAACGCCTTGGGTGCATTTGGATATTGCCGGAACTTCTTGGGCGGAACGTCCCACTCCCACGACTAAATACGGAGCAACGGCTGCCAGTTTACGTACGCTCATTGAATTGGCGCAGGCCTAAAAGCGGACTTTTCTCGACAGAACTCTAGTCACAAATCGGAGCTGGATTCGAGCTGATTTCTGTAGCGTAATGGACCGTTAGGTAATACGAAGACGAGTCTACGCTGATTCCAAATCCAATCTCTTTAAAAGAGTTGTTTACGATGCTGTTCCAATGTGGACGATAACTGGAGCCTGCTTCGCTTAAATAATAGTCGTAGGTGTAGCGAATGGCACGGAGAAGCTCATCCGTACATTCATCGTCGGAACAAGAGTAGGGGCCTCGGCCAATGTTTTCAGTAAAAGTGTAGCCCCCTTTGTTGGTGAACTCGAGACCTAAATCAGAAAACCAATTTTGAATGGCATAATAGTCGTAATAGGCTGTGGTCCCGGGGCGTTTGTGGTCCATATACCCTCGATCTTCCCCTAACTCTGACCAAAGGATGGCTGTGCGATTGAGTTGAATGTTTTCGACGTAAGCCGTTAAGCCTTGTTGGGCCCGTGTTTCATTGGTCCATGATAGCCACGTTTCTTTTACACGATCCCAATCTACATTGGTGGGTAAATCTTGTTCTAAGATCATGCAGGTGGAAAGGGCTTCCCATGGGCTGGAGGGTTCTGATTTTTTCCCTTCCTCTATTCTCCATAGCATTTCTGCCACTTCCCCTCGAGTCAACTCTTCGTTTAGGAACTGAATGGCGCTGGGGTAGACTCCTTGTGAACCTAGGGTTTCTACGTAGGGGGAGTACCATTCGGCTCCCGATATTGTGGATAAAAGATCGACGTCCAAGGCTTCCACTATGATTTTAGAAGCTTCTACGGTGTTGATGTTTTTTCCTGGTTCGAAGTGCCCATTGCTGTAGCCATTGACCAGACCAAGGTCTTTTGCGCGGCATACGTAGGGAGCGTACCAAGCTTCGATGCTCACATCTGTGAAACAGGGGCTTGAGCTGTGCTGGGGAGGCTCGTTTTCGGTGAGCGCAATCAGTACTTTTAAAAATTCTGCTCGAGTGATTTTTTGATTTGGCTTAAAAGTGCCATCGCCATAGCCCGAGACCGCTCCTGTTTCTGAGAGCCATTCAATAGCCTCTAGATACAAAGCATCGGGAGGCAAATCACTGTAAGCGGAAACCTCATTTTCGAGAGGGGCTAGGCTTAAAGAAAATCCCAATAAAAGCAATAAAAACTTTTTCACCTTTTTAGTTTAGCATGCTATTGTCTTTTTATGAAGACAACCCCTCTCCTTTACGGCTTTTCTACCTTTTTGTGTGGCTTGGTCGTGATGGCCGTTGAACTCAGTGCTTTCCGTTTGTTGGCGCCTTTTTTTGGGAATTCCTTATATGTGTGGACCAATTTGATCACCCTTGTTTTGGTGGCGCTTTCTTTAGGATATGCCTTAGGAGGGAAGATTGCGGATCGACGGCCCGATCCTAGAATTTATTTCTCTCTTATTGCCATGGCGGGAGTTTGGATACTCAGTATTCCTTTTTTGGCCCCTTCTGTTTTTGATACGGTGCTTTATTTTTCTCCCAATCTTTCTTGGACGACGCGTTTTGGCTCTTTGATTGCTATTTTTGTTCTCTTCTCGTTCCCTCTTTTTATTTTGGGGATCATCGTGCCTTTTACGCTTAAGCTCTCTTTGGATCAACTGAAGGGCTTGGGGGCTGTATCAGGACGACTTTCTATGATTTCCACGGTAGGAAGTTTATTGGGGAGCTTTTTACCTGCTTTTGTTTTACTTCCTTTGCTGGGTACGGCTAAGACCTTTGTTTTACTGGGCTTGGTTTTGGTCTTCTTGGCCAGTTATGGGCTGCGTCAATTTTGGCTATTTGTGATGGGTTTATTGGCGCTCTTTCTGCTTTATTGGGTTCAGCCCGTTTATGCGCATGATCGCATGCTTGATTTTGTCGATTCTCCTTATGGTTTTGTATTTGTGACGGAG
>CAZHKJ010000007.1:23689-27239 GCA_964533115.1 uncultured Candidatus Peribacteria bacterium
GTTTGCATATTGATACTCCTTTGGGCACGCAATCTATTTATGATCCTGATTCAGCGCTCACGGATAATCGTTATTATTATTCTTATTTTGGCACTTTACCCGCTCTTGTCGACGAGGCTCAATCCGTTTTGATTTTGGGCCACGCGGGAGGGAGTTTTACTCGTATTTTTAATACCTACTATCCTCATTTAGAACTCACAGGGGTGGAGTTGGATCCTGCGGTGACTCAAATGGCTGAGAAATATTTGGGACTCGATATTGAGATGGTGGATATTGTGCACTCTGATGCACGAGCTTTTTTGCGTTCGAGTGAAGAGACCTATGATTTGATTTTGGTGGATACTTATCATGGGGCGAATATTCCGGCTCATCTGGCCACGCAAGAATTTTTCACCCTTTGTACGGATCATCTCACCGAAGGAGGTCTTTTGGCTTTAAATGCGGCGACTACGGAGGGGCCTTTTTTAGATGTTCTGAGTAATACGCTAGCCCAGTCTTTTGGGACTGTTTTCATGGCTCCTATCCCTTCCAGTTTTAATTTTCTCTTGCTCACTCAAGCGGAGGGAACTTATCAACTGAAGCAGCCTCTTTTTCCGGCTTTACAGGAAAAATGGTACACCCTGATGGAGGCTAATCCTCAAGTGCGTGTTTTCGATCCATCGACTTCTGTTTTTAAAGACGATACCCTTTCGGAGGTCGAGGTGCTCAATGAAGCGATGTTCATGCAACTTCTAGAGGCCTTTTAGTCTTTTCGACTAAGAACGCTTCATCAATGGGGTGGCGGGTCTTTTGATCTTCATGGATTTTTCTCCAGTGCGTTACCGTTTCATCTTCTTGCTCCCAGATTAAAAAAATAGCCTCCTCTTTATAAACACTGGGGAACTCGATTAAGCCTCGTTCTGGATCACGGCATAGGCAGCCCACTTGTTTCAATTCTTCAAAATGGTACTGGATTTTTTTAAGCTGGCGCTCTATTTTTTCCTGAAAGGTTTGAGTGGGGTTGTGATGCATGTTCACCAGATCCACTAAGCCTTTTTGAATGTCTTGGAGGACGGGTTCAATTCCCATGGACGAGTGGGTTATGAACTTCTTTGATCTCAGGCATTATAACGTAGGACGATCTTTTTTGTTACAGCGTTTTTGGAAGTGGCCGAAGTGGGCGTTTATTTGCCTAGTTCTTCCAAGACCTTTGCCACGTGCCCTGTGGCTTTGACGTTGCGCCATTCTTTGATGAGTTTGCCGTCTTCATCAATCAAGAAGGTGGACCGAACAATGCCGAGGGCGGTTTTTCCGTAGATGGTTTTTTCTTTCCATACCCCGAAGGCTTCCATTAGCTCTAAATTTTCATCGCTCAAGAGCAAGAAGGGGAGCTGATATTTGCTTATGAACTTCTCGTGAGAGTTTAGAGAATCTTTGCTCACGCCTATGATTTCAAGATTGAGTTTACTGAAATCTTTTTGAGCATCTCTAAAATCACAAGCTTGAGTGGTGCAACCGGGGGTGTCATCTTTTGGGTAAAAATAAAGGAGGATTTTTTTACCTTTGAAGTCGTGGAGGCTCACTTCTTTCCCTTCGCTGGAGGGGAGTTTGAGGTCTGGTACGAGCTCGCCTATTTCGAGAATTTTTTTCATAGAATGGGGGTGAAGAGAGTTTGGTTTGCTTGAGTATCCATGTTAGAATGCGTCTACTTTAACTCTAGCAGTTATGTCACATACCGCAAAAGATTTTACGCCCCTTCTTGGAAAGATACCGGGACTTTCTGACGCTCAATTATCCGCACACTTCAAGCTTTACGAAGGTTATGTCAAAAAAATCAATGAGATCGAAGAAAAACTCATGACCGTGGATCGATCTTTGGCTAATTATAGTTTTGGAGAATACAGTGAACTGAAACGTCGTGAAGCGGTTGCTTTTAATGGGACTTATCTTCATGAGATGTATTTTGAAAATATGAAAGGAAGCCCTTCTGAAGCGTCTGCTGCCCTCAAGGTGGCTTTAGAAGGATCTTTTGGATCTTTAGCCGATTGGGAAAAGGATTTGAGAGCGGCTGCAGCCTCTACTCCAGGTTGGGTTTTGCTGACTTTTAGTAAAGTGGATAAAAAGCTCCACCATTATATTATGTACGAACATCACATGAATTATCCCGTGCACCAGGTTCCTTTGATGGCCCTGGATTGTTGGGAGCATGCCTTTATGATGGATTACGGGATCAATAAACCAGACTATTTAAATGCTTTTGTGAAAAGCATTGATTGGGATGTGGTCAGCCGTCGTTTAGGAGAAGTGGCTTAGTTTGGATTGCTCTTTCATGTCTAGATTATTTGATTCATCGCTTTCAATCTGTAATCTATCAAATTAACGGTCAAGGCTGTATTCCTCTTGCTGAGTTGTTGAACGATAGATATTACAGCTGTATTTATCCATTCAGCAGGAATATCGTCCATAGTCTTTAGCTCACTTTCTAGAGTGTTTTCAGGATGGTTTAGTACTCTGTTTTGTAGGCCATTAGAATACGGAAATGCTATATGAATTTTTCCATTTTGGAAAAATGTAACTTCACCTCCATCGGGAATAGAAAAACTCAAACCCGCAAGTCTAGCTTCTTCTAGGCTTGGATCTGATCTTAAAAAAGATATAGCATTAATCGTCATAATTCTTTCTGCGTTTTCAAGTGTTTCCATGGTTCAAATATAAATTTAATTTTTAAAATTTGATAAGAATATTATTAGGAGGGAAGACTTTTATGGAATATTGACTGGTTGACATGTTTTGAATTTACGCTACAGTTATGCTGATACTTAGTCAATTTTTTTAAATGGATAAAACTCTTCATGGATTACGAGATGCACTTAATGATTTTTCTGGACCTATAGAACAGGAAGGGTTAATAGCCATGAATAATTATGCAAGACATTCTCTCGGTGATATTCTTCATCAGCTCTTAATCTCAGATGATTCCTGTTTGAGACGCCAATTTGAAATGAGAGCAGTGCCAGCTGGATTTGTATCCGTGACACTTGCTCGGCATTTTAAGTTAGGTTTTGAAGGCCCACGTGTAGTTCTTCACCTTTGGCCAGAACGGGGTATTGATGTGGCTAGCTCTCAGGCTCATTCCCACTTTGTTCCCTTTCACTCTGTTACAGTATTTGGGAAAATTGAACATGCTTTTTATGAATTGAGGTCAGGAGGAAATGCTCCTCACAGTTTTTTTAGAAGGGATGGAAAAACTTTTATACAAGAAGTGCAGGATCCTGTTGGTTTTGATGTTGAAGAGCAGTTGATTGTCCCCGAAGGAGATGGGATTTTTTTGCCCTCCAGTAGGATCCACACAGTGACTGTGTCACCTCGTTGTTTGACTATTGCTGCTGAAAGTGCTCCTGATACAAATTTAGTTCACATTCTTTCTTTAGCTGGTGGGCAGATTGATATTGATCGTGATATGAGTGCAATGCAGGCTGCTAATGACGCTCTCTGGGGCAATATAGGTCTAGTTAGGGCGCAAATCTTAGCTTTTAAAAATATTTTGTAGTTTTTTAACGCACACTCCAGG
>CAZHKJ010000007.1:27249-27602 GCA_964533115.1 uncultured Candidatus Peribacteria bacterium
GGCTCGTTTTTCTACTAATCTTCCGGGGATGCTGAAGCCGGCCGCTTTTACATGGCCGCCGCCACCAAAAAGTTGAGCGATGGCCGAAAGATTCACGTCGTCCCGTTGTGTACGCATAGAGCCTTTTATTACGCCATTGCCTTCTTCGGTGAGTAGGATGCAAAATTTTGCATCCGAAATGTGATTGAGATAATTGATGAGTCCCGAAACATCGTCTTTATTTACCTGTAAATCTGAAAAATCTTGTGTGGTTATGGCGGTAACGGCCGCCGCTTTTGAATTTAGGCTGAGGCGCTCCATAGCACGGCCCCAGAGTTTGAGTTGATTCAAGGGATGAGTATGAAACTGCTCTT
>CAZHKJ010000008.1:0-27516 GCA_964533115.1 uncultured Candidatus Peribacteria bacterium
GTCTAGTGCTGACTAAAGAAGAATCTGGAGCAGGATATCTCGGCCCTCGCACGCGAGAGCTTTTGAATTCCATTATTCAGAATCGTTATGACACAAAGAGTGTGATTGCTTTCCAGAGAGATGAAATCCAGTCAGGACGTAAAGATATTCCTCTCCCTGTGGATAGGATTGCTTCTCTCAAAGAGGAGGATTAAAGCTCAACTCACGAGCGTCTCCCTTGCCCACTTGGAATTCAATATGCAGGGCCTCTTGAGGCCATTTTTTCCCGAAACGCTCTGGCCATTCCACTACAACGAGAACACCGCTTTCTAAGTCTTCTTGAATTTGCTCTTCTAATAAAAGGTCTACTTCTTCCAATCGATACAAATCGTAATGGATGAATTTGACGTGGTCTTCTCTGAGGCTGAATGTGGGGCTTTTGATACTGTTTGGATCCAAGCCCAATGCTTCGGCTAAGCCTTTTACAAAAGTGGTTTTTCCACTTCCTAAATCGCCCTTAAGGAGAATAGATTTCAGCTTGGGTTTTCTTTTAAGAAGCTCTTTTGCTAAAGATTTTGTTTCTTCTGCGTTTTTACTGAGATTGGGCATTGAAAAAATATGGAATTTTTGTTATAATTTACAGATTTATATAAACAAAAACAAATCTATGCGCCGATGGAAGCTTCTTAGCACCTCAAATCAAAAACACTGGGCTAGTCTTATTTTTGTGCTGGCCCTTTCCGTTTTTACGGTGAATTCTCGTTACAGTACGGATCTACTGATGACCTCTCTTACTTCTTATAAGGCAGATCCTTTTGACGGTACTGTGATGCCCATTCAAACCGTTCCTGATTGGAGTAATTTATCGGGTGACGAGTATAAACTTTCTTATTCAGAATATGATGATTCTCAGCTCATTGATATTCCTGCCTATCGCAACGATTATTTGACGATGGATCCCTCTTCTTTAGGATGGTCTTCCAGTGATAAAATCATTCGAAACACACAAATCACCTACCCTGTTCCTTATGCAGGTAATTATGAGTTGAATCATTGTGGTGAAGGTTGTGGCAGCCACCCTGCGGTTGATATTAAAACGGCAGAAGGCACCCCTGTTTATGTGATTGCCAATGGTGTGGTTGAAGATGCCGGTACCTCAGGAAGTTGGGGAAATTATATTGTTGTTCGGCACGAAGGTGTTCCTAATCCCGCGAGTCCTAAACAAAAAACCACTTTATATTCTTCTTATTCTCACTTGCTTGAACTTTATGTAGCGGATGGAGATATATTGGATAAAGGGGATGTGATTGGCCAAGTGGGTGATACCGGAACCGCGACCACCTACCATTTGCACTTTCAAATCGACAACAATAATGCGCCTTGGTACCCCTATTGGCCTTTTACCACCGCCCAAGCGAGTGCGGCAGGATACGGCTTTTGGGATGCGGTGAGCAATGGCGTGGGCCAAGATAATGTTTATGCCTACACGGTTAATCCTATGGATTTTGTTCAAGAGTATTTGGATGAAGATGCGGTGCTGGATGAATATGAGGAAGATCCTGAAGAGGAGTACGTTGAGGACGACGTGAGTGACGAGCCTCGTCAAGAACCTGAACAAGAAGATCCAGATCCTTCTTCCGATCTTGTTTATTTTTCTTCTCTTCAATTTGATACCCCTTATATGACTCAGCCCGGGGAAAATCCGATGATCAGTATTTCCCTTTTAGATGAAGATGGATTTGTGCTCAAAGATTCAGGTTTTGATGGCGATATGACTCTCACTCTTTCCGATGAAAAATTAGGTAAATTAAGTGAAACGACACTGACTGAGGATGACTTCAGGAATGGTGTGGCTGAACTGAATTTCTATGCCGGACGTGTGGGGCAAGTCACTATTCATGCTCATATTGGGGATCGCGAATACACTTCTTCTTTGCTCTATGTTCTCGATGAATTTAAGGCTTTTGATATTTTTGGCATTCGTCATGATGGTACTTTTGTCCCCAACAAAGCTGAAATTATTTATGTGGAAGCTCAAGATGAAGATGGGAATCCAACCCCTGCTTTTGATGGCTATGGTAAGGTTAAGCTGAGCATCGTTCAGGGTTCGGGTACTTTAGAACCGAATATTCTTGATAAAGATGATTTTGAAGGGGGGGTCGCCGAGGTAGTCTTTACCGGTGATGCCAATAAGCCGACGATGATTCAGGTTACTTATGGTGTTATTGATGTGAGAAGTACTGTTTTAAGCCCTGACCTCTTTAATGATTTTGATGAAGAAGACAGTTATTATGAAGCGGTGAGCTATTTGTATCGTAAAGGAACCGTTCAGGGGTATCCGGATGGAAGCTTTCAACCTCTCCGAACGGTTTCTCGTGTGGAATCTTTGAAATTTATTTTTGCAGGATTGGATCAAACGCTCAGTCCTGGTTTGAAAGCTTCCTATAAAGATACTGACAATGATCAATGGTACTCAAGCTATTTGGCCAATGCCAGTCAGCGCGATATTGTTGAGGGCTACCCCGATGGAACTTTTAAACCTAGTCAAGGGGTGAATAGAGTGGAATTTTTGAAAATGCTGTTCAGTACGGTTGAAAACATCAGCGTTGATCCTATTGTTAAAGAAAATCCTTATGATGATGTGAATGCCCTTGCTTGGTATGCGCCTTACGTACAGTTCGCAAAAGAGAAGAACCTCTTCCCTATTTCTGGATCCTCGTTTAATCCAGCAGAGCCTATGAGTCGCGTGGAAGTCGCTGAAGTGATTTACCGATTGATCACGGTTTTGCAAAATGGAGAATCCAGCTACAGCACTTCTTTAAATCGTCCTTCGGATTATTAAAAAGCTTTTGGGGCTTTAAATTTTTTGTTTTTCCCAGAGATGGTAAAAGACTCCTTTCTTTTGAATTAAGCTCTCAAAAGATCCTTCTTCTACCATCCGCCCTTTTTCTAAAACTAGAATTCTATCCATTTCTTTTAACGTGGATAGTCGGTGAGCGATGACTATGGCCGTCACGTGTTTAAAAAAATCATGTAAGGTATCGCGAATTTTGAGTTCAGAATCGGCGTCTAAATGAGAAGTCGCTTCATCCATAAACAGCAAACTAGGGCTGCTGTAAACGGCTCGTGCGATACCCACTCTTTGCCTCTCTCCCCCTGAGAGTCGAATGCCCTTCTCTCCTATTTGTGAATCTACTCCTTCGGGCAGTTTACTTAAAAAATCTTCGACGTGAGCTATTTCCAGTGCTCTTTTGAGTTCTTGCTCGTTTGCCGGTTCATCTAAACGGAGGCTTATATTTTCTTTGAGCGAAAGATTGAAGAGTTCCGTTTCTTGAGGCACATAAGCAAAGTGTTTTAGGTAAGAGGATCTTTTGATGTCTCGAAGTTCTTTCCCGTCAAAAGAAATGGAGCCTTCATAGCGGTCATACAGTTTAAGTAGGAGTTTAAATAGGGTGGATTTTCCTGCTCCGGAAAGGCCTACAATTCCAATTTT
The DNA here is from genome assembly GCA_964533115.1 of uncultured Candidatus Peribacteria bacterium. Lineage (GTDB taxonomy): Bacteria > Patescibacteriota > Gracilibacteria > UBA1369 > 2-02-FULL-48-14. The sequence goes on from CAZHKJ010000008.1 coordinate 3,473, forward strand.
TTCTCCGCGTTTTATGCTTAGAGAAAGGTTTTTTAAAATCAAATGATCTTTATAAGCGAAGTTTAGATTTTTTAATTCCAGGACTTGCCAGTTTTTCGGAAAACTTTGAGTACCGGATTCTTCAGCCGTGGGTGCGGTCATTAAAATTTCGTTGAGCCTCATCATCGCGATTCGGCTGATTTCAAAGTGATAAGATACCTCCGATAACTCTCCGGCTGAGTCGGATATTTTTATGAAATAAAACATGACTAAAGAGATGGTTCCTAACTCCAAACTGCCCTCAAAAACTTTTAAAATCACATACCAAAGAATGATTTGTCGAAATAATTCTCTCCATAGGTTCAAGATTAGGGAGCGAGTTCGGTACCAAAAAATACGATTTTGAATTGCCGAATAGAGCTTTTTACTCCGTCGTTCCAGCCAGCCCATAATGGGTTTCCAAAAGCCTAAGGAACGAATCGTTGAAATGTTATTAACCGATTCAAATAAAACCCCTTCAAATTTTTCCCATTGATGGTTGGCTTTTAAAGAACTGGAGGAAGATTTGTGGGTGAGTTTTCGAGCGAGAATGAAATAGCTGGCAAAAAAAACGAGCATGATCCCACTCATCCAGGTGCCCAAGCTGATCAATACCACGCTTACACCAATCACATTGATGACGGATTCTATAAAAAGATCGACATACATGCGAATCAGTTGGTCTAAACTCTCCCCGGCTTTGTGAATTTTTTGAAGTTTGTTCCCACTGTTTTCTTTTTCATGCCAATCGGAATCCAGTTTAAAAAGATGTCGTATGGTTTTTTTAATGGAGTCTAAGCGCGTGGCTTCAGAAACTTGATAAATTAAATATTTCGCTCCATCATGGGTGGCAAAATGGTAGACGGCAATGATCGCAATTGTGATCATGTAGGTCCAAAATAACTCTAATGAATCTCCGGGTTTATAGGTCCCTGCTAGGGTGATGATTTCACTCAAGGCCCAAGCGGGGAAAAGCCAAACAAGATCACTGGTCGTTCGTAAAAAAGTCCCCCATAAAAAAGCCCTTTTATAAGGTTTTATGTAAGCCCACATGTCCTTAACGAGCGCTTTGGTAGAGTAAGTCATGCGCCCATTATAGCTCTTTTTTGTGGTGTAGTGGATAGGTTATGCGTGAATTACAGAAGGCTCGGCCATCTTGAGTCATCCCTTAAGGCTGCTTCAGGCTCAGTCCATCTCCTTGCTGCTTCTTCTACCACTCTTCGTTTATCTCTAAAACCAGCGAATTCTTCACTACCTAAAATTGCCTGTATTTTTTCAATAATTTTTGTAGCATAGGTCAAAGGATCTTTTGGATGCTGCTGAATAGCGCGACGCAACAAGCTGGGGTCAATATGTGTTTTTCTTTTTTCGAAATAAGTCTTCCAATATTCATAGCCACCGTAAGTCACGAGTGAGGCTAGTTCTTCTGCATTAATCTGAATATTATGATCATTGAATAATTTTAAAATACTTCCCATTTCTCTTTCAATGCAATCGAGTGTGTCTTCTCTCATTCGAACTCCTGGATCTTGAAGCTTATATCTTAAGTATACCGCTATAATTTTTTGATATGTGGCTAGATATATTTCTGTGATTTTTAAATGTTTTTCCCCAAAACAAATCCTCAGCATTAAATTGATTCCTTCTGTTTCCTCTCTTATTGCTTTTTCTGCTTTCGTCATCTTTTCTTGGTGGTCTTTTGACCGTCTTCCTCTAAGATCAATGTCTCCGTTCCTTAACATACTCAGTAGATCTTCTAAGCTTAATTCTGCTTTCCTTTCCATATGATTTTCATTATCAAGCTTGGAATAATTGCATATAACAAAATTATGTCAATCAAAATTCAATCGCAAAAAACTTTTTTCAAAAAATAAGTCTGCTAAAAACAATGGTACCCCGAGCAGGAATCGAACCTGCGACCAATAGCTTAGAAGGCTACTGCTCTATCCACTGAGCTATCGGGGCGTTATAAGATCGGTTCATTATACCCGATGTAGATTTGTACGGCAAATGCGAGTAGATTATTCATACTGTGAAAAGCAATAGAAGTCCATATGGACCCAGTTTTTTGATAACAATAGTTGAGGATGAGTCCTAGTACAAATAAGGGCACAAAAGTCTGAAATTGAACGTGCACTAAAGCAAAGAGCAGAGCGGAAAGAAGGTTCCCGATGCCTTTTGGGAAGCTTTTTAGGAAAATTCGGTAAATGAAGCCTCTGAATAAAATCTCTTCTATGACAGGCGCTATCAAAACTACTACAAAAAAAGCGATCAGGATTCCCAAAAGATCATTCCCAAAGACGGGTAAATAAGATTCTTGGTTTTCAAAGCCCGGAAACTGAAGTCCCAAAACAGTTAGTACGAGACTAATACCAAGCATGAATGCAAAATAGCCAGCATAAGCTTTTAGAACGGTCTTCATTACAACACTCCATTTAACGGGCACTAGACCAAAATCTTCCATCTGAGCGGTGTGTTTTCCTATTACAAAAATCCATAGAGGAAAAAAGAAGACGACGAATTGAATCAAATACTGTAATAAAAATGAGAAAGAGGGATGTATTTCGGAAAGAAAGTCCGCTCCTCCCGGTACCAAAGCCACTAAAAGCGTAAAACACAAAAATAAAAGAATGGCTGAGGCAAAGACTTTAATAAAATCACGAAATTCAAAGCGGGTCTCCACGAGCGAAAGTAGGCTAGGATGACTCGCATTATAAAAAACTTTTTGTTATATTGAAAGCCTAAAGCTTCTTTTATGATTGATCCATCGTTCACAGAACAAGATGAGGCCCTCCGGGTTCAGACTCCTCACCCCACAAAAGAGGAGAATCTTTCCGAAAATCTTTTACGTCCGCGGTTTTTAGAGGAATACATCGGCCAAGAAGAAATCAAACGGAACTTAGAAGTCTTTTTGCCCGCCGCTAAAAAAAGAAATGAAGCCATGGAGCACGTGCTTTTGCATGGGTGTCCCGGTCTTGGAAAAACCAGTTTAGCTTTTATTTTAGCTCGTGAAATGGGTGTACAGATCCGTACCACCAGTGGGCCGGCTATTGAACGTCCAGGTGACTTGGCTGCTCTGCTGACTAATCTTCAAGAAAATGAGATTCTTTTTATTGATGAAATTCATCGATTGCGTCCTGCGGTGGAAGAAATTTTGTACAGTGCCATGGAGGATTTTTGTTTGGACTTAGTTGTGGGTAAAGGGGCCTCTGCTCGTAGCATGCGTATTACTCTTCCAAAATTCACTTTAATCGGAGCGACGACTAAACTTTCTTCCCTTTCTTCTCCTTTGCGAGATCGTTTTGGTAATGTTTTGAAGTTGGAGTTCTATACTCACTCGGACATTCAAAAAATCATTGAACGCAGTGCTCACATTCTTCAAGTGGGAATTGATCCTGAGGCTGCAGCTCGCCTCGCTCGAAGTGCTCGTTCGACCCCCCGTGTGGCGAATCGGCTCCTTAAGCGAGCTCGTGACTTTGCTCATGTCCAGGATCAAAATCTGATTCATCTTGAGTTGGTGGAAAAAACTCTGAAGCTCTTGGGTGTGGATGAACTGGGCTTGGATGCTACGGACCGTAAATTGCTTACCGCTTTGGCGGAGAAATTTAATGGAGGCCCTGTTGGTCTCTCCACTCTTGCCGCCGCGACTCAAGAGGAAGAAGAAACAGTCGAAGATATTTACGAACCCTTTTTAATGCAACTGGGCTTTTTACAACGTACCCCAAGAGGCCGTCTGCTCACCGAAAAAGTTTATATCCATTTAGGACTCCCTTACCCTAACTCCCCTCTCCATGTTTAAATCCTCTTTTAAAATCGTATTTTCTTCTCTATTTCTCATTTTAGCAGCCTGTGGGACTCCTCCTTTGGAAGAGCCTCTGACTCGTGAAGAGCAAACTTATGTGGGTGAATTCACCTCTTTAGGAACGGTGAAAGTGAGCCCGTTAGTCACCCACTTATTTGAAACCGAGGAGGGTGAGATTTTGTATGCTTATTCAGAGCGCTATGATCTTTCGGAGTATAGCCAGCCGATAGAGGCCTATGGAATTGTGAGCACTTATGCGGATCAAGATAAAGGGATTTTTGAAATCAAGCGTCTTTCAGAGCCTGAACTGATTGATGACCCTGAAGATGAAGAAGTGACTGAAGTGGAATATCGTAATCTTCAGATGGGAGCTATGACGACGATTTATAGTAACTGGAAAGTAGAAGAGAATTCACCTAACTGGGTGACCTTTGTTTTGCCTAATCCTGTTGAGGATCCATTGGATTTAGAGCTTGAAACCAACTCCGTTGAGACGGAGGTCGTTCTTCAAGACACCATCGATTGGGTTCTTTTGGAGGCTAATCTTGCCAAAACTTCAGAGGATTCCCAGGAAGATCGTGCCAATGAAATCCGCTCTTACATTCTCTCAAACTATTCAGATTTGAATATGATTGAGGGTGAGATCACTGCTGTTGGCCCTGACCAGCTTCTCGGACTGCGTTATAAAACGTCTACCGGGGATGTTTTTGTGTTTATTCCTCGTGGGAAGGATTTATTCGAGATCAGTTATCATCATCTTTCTTTAGACGATGAATTACGCATGGAGCATACGAATGCCTTTAGTAGCGTTTTAAATCGATTCCGCTTCATCCCTGAAGAAGGGGTGGGTGCTGGTGAGGATGACTCTAGCGCTGAACTCCCTGAAGATGGCCCTTTGGTCACTCAAGTTTCCATCAGTCAGTACAGTACTTTTTCAAGCAGTAGTTTTGGTTTTGGGATGTCTTACCCGGCGAGTTGGTATTATATTGGTGGATCTACGGGATATTCTTTTGACAATAAAGCAATCGAAGACATCAATGCCAGTGCGCTGCTTCGTTTGAACTTTAATGCCAGCACTGAGGAAGGCACCATTCGTAGCGGCACCAGCGTTAGCGTGACTCGTAAAGTCGACAGCCGTTATTACACGATGGTGGGCCCTGCAGAATATGAGACGGTGATCCAGATGATGCTTGATTCCATTCAGACAACAATTGCTGAATAAAGCAAAGCTAAAGACGTGAAAAAAGGCCTTTTTTTTGATAGAATTGTGAGAAGAAAATAAACCCTCCATGCCTTATGAACCCTTCTGATCAATTTAATAAATTCACCCGTGAAGCCAAGCAAGCGCTTGTGGTAGCCCAAGAAGTGGCTAAAAAGACAGGCACTAGCTTTGTGGGCACAGAGCATTTACTCATCGGGATTCTTTCTCAAAAAACTTCTTTAGGAGCTACCGTGCTTCAAAATTTTGGGGTGACTTTAGAAAATGTGAATCTAGTTCTTAAGACGGTGGGCCGCACTCAGGTTTCCGCCCGTTCCGCTAAAAATCCAGGTGGCCTTTCAGGCTTCGCTAAAAAAGTCATTGAAGATGCGATTCGTAGTGCTCATGACTTCTCCCATGTTTTTGTGGGTACGGAGCATTTGCTTTATGCCCTGGTGACTCAGGAAAACACAGCAGCGACGGTGATTTTGGAAAACATGAAAATTTCTCCAGAAGACATTCGCCAAGAACTGCTGCAAACCTTTGAACGAATGAAGAATGCCCCTCTCCCCAATGGAAATGCTGCGCCTGGGGTCAATAATGCGCAAAATGTTAATCCTTTGGAATTCTTTCTTAATGGTCTACAGGGAGTTTTGGCCGGTCAGGAAGGTAAAGAAAGTGGTTTTGATACAAAGAAGAAAGAAGGTAAATCAGGAACTCCGGCTCTGGATTATTTTACTCACGATCTTGTGGCGGAAGCTCACGAGAAGAAAATGGATCCTGTTATTGGACGGAATAAAGAAATTGAACGTTGCATTGCCATTTTATTGCGAAAAACCAAGAATAATCCTGTTTTGATTGGTGAGCCTGGAGTGGGTAAAACAGCGGTAGTCGAGGGCCTCGCTCAACGTATTGCCACTGAACAAGTGCCCGATGCCATGCTTGACCGCCGTATTCTCAGTCTTTCTATGGCTGCGGTAGTGGCGGGGACAAAATATCGTGGAGAGTTTGAGGAACGTATTAAACAAATTCTTGAAGAAGCCGCTGCCCAACCCAATATCATTCTTTTTATTGATGAACTTCACACGGTAGTGGGTGCCGGTAGTGCCGAAGGAAGTTTGGACGCCGCTAATATTTTAAAACCGGCGCTTTCCCGAGGAAAGGTACAAGTGATTGGTGCAACTACGACCAATGAATATCGTAAGCATGTGGAAGAAGATGCCGCTTTGGAGCGTCGTTTCCAATCGGTGATGGTGGATGAACCTTCAGAGGAAGATGCTCTACTCATTCTCCAGGGTCTCAAAGAATCTTTTGAAAATCATCATAATCTGGTGATTATGGATGACGCTTTAACGGCCTCTGTTCGTTTTTCAAAACGCTATGTGAACGATCGATTCCTCCCCGATAAAGCGATCGATGTGATGGATGAAGCGGCTGCTTTAAAAGGAATGAGTTCCAAGCAAGACAACGACAAAGTCAAAGAATATCAACGCCAACTGAAGAAAATCATTAAGGATAAAGAAGCTGCAGTGAGCGAACAAAACTATGAAATGGCGGCTGATTTGCGCCAGCAAGAACTGGTGCTCATGGAAAAAATTGAGGAAGAGAAGCACGTCAAAATTCCTAGAGAAATGCGTGGAAGTATTGATGCAGAAGATATTGCTCGTGTGATCTCACGCATGACGGGGGTTCCTGTGACTAAATTAGTGAAAGAAGATGTGGAACGTCTTAAAGATTTAGAAAACATCATGAGCAATCATGTGGTGGGTCAAGATGAAGCTCTTCATAGGGTGGCTACCGCACTTCGTCGCTCTCGCACCGGTATTTCCAGTGCCAAACGCCCTATTGCCTCTTTTATTTTTCTTGGGCCTACGGGTGTGGGTAAGACGGAGCTCGTCAAAACCATTGCACGAGAAGTCTACAATGACGAAGAAGCTTTGATTAAAATCGACATGAGCGAATTCATGGAGCGTCACAATACCTCTCGTTTAACCGGTACAACGGCCGGCTACGTAGGATATGAAGAAGGAGGTCAGCTCACCGAAAAAGTGAGACGTAAACCTTATAGCGTTGTGCTCTTTGATGAAATTGAAAAAGCTCACTCGGATGTTTTTAATATCTTGCTTCAAATCTTGGAAGATGGATGCCTAACCGATGGAAAGGGCCGAAAAGTGGATTTCACCAATACGATTATTGTGATGACTTCTAATATTGGGGCCCGTCGATTAACGGAGGGAGCTGCCCCTATTGGATTCAAACTTTCCACCAATGAAATGGATGCTGCCTTGCAAAGCTTTGAACATAAGAAGAACGAGGTTCTTAAGGAAATGAAAGATCACTTTAAACCTGAATTTTTAAATCGTGTGGATAATATTATTGTCTTCAGACCTCTTACGCATGAAATGATTCAGAGCATTGTGAAAATTCATGTTCGTGAATTGCAGTATCGTATTCGTGATAAACGGCTGAGTTTGGAAGTGAGTCCTGAGGCTTTAGATGTCCTTGCTACTTTAAGTACAGATCCTGATTATGGAGCTCGTCCTGTACGTCGTAAAGTTCAGGAACTCTTGGAGGATCCTTTGGCTCAAGGTCTTTTGGATGGTGAGTTTAGCGATGGCGATTTGATTGAAGTGCTTAAAAGCGGAGAGACTATTCTTCTCAAGAGGAAAGCCCCTCAAGGAAAATCAAAACTTGGTCTTAAAAAAACTCCTTCGAGTACAAAAAAAGTCCGTGTTAAAAATAAATCTTAGGCAAAATGATCCAGAAATTCCTTTACAGATTTAAGAGAATTCAGTAGAGTATCGTGGCTTCTTTTCTTTAAACATACGTCACAGAGGAAAAAGAAAAGAAGTGTTTTATCCTTCAATTTCCTCCTGTGCATAAGACTTATGTCTGATCAAAATACTTCCTCAACCGCTGCAAACAGCAATGTTGTGGTTCCCATGGAGTCTCTTCTTGAGAACTCCCCTGCTTTTACCCTTCCAGAACCTGGAGTTATTGTAGAAGGAACCGTCGCTGCTATTAGTAAAAAATGTATTATCGTTGATCTCGGTGGAGTTCAAACAGGTATCATTACCGGTCGCGAAATGAAAGATTCACTCGGTACAACCGATGAGCTTCATATTGGTGATCTTGTTTCTGCTTGTGTTCTTGAAGCTGAAAATGAAGAAGGACTCGTTGTTCTTTCTCTTCGTCGTGCCAGCCAAGATAAAACCTGGGACAAATTCATTAAAGCTTACGAATCCAATCAATCTCTTAAAGTTCGTCCTAAGGAAGCCAATAAAGGTGGACTTCTTTTGGAAGTTGATGGAATCAAGGGATTCATCCCTGTTTCTCAACTCGCGCCTCTTCATTACCCTCGTGTCAATGGAGCGGACAGTGTGAAGATTTTAGCTCGTTTGCAAGAGCTTATTGGTGAAGAGTTTACGGTTAAAATCATCAATGTGGATAAAGAAAATGGTAAATTGATTCTTTCTGAGCGTGCTGCTTTTGAAAGAGAACGTTTTGATACCCTTGCTAATCTTAAGGTGGGTGACTCTGTACAAGGAACCGTGAGTGGTATTGTTAAATTTGGTATTTTCGTTGCTTTTGATGGACTGGAAGGACTCGTTCATATTTCTGAAATCGCTTGGGGCCATGTGAGTGATGCTCATGATTTTGCTCGTCTTGGAAACAAGGTAGAAGTTAAAATCATTGGAATTGAAGGAGATAAAATTTCTCTTTCAATGAAACAACTCACTCCCGATCCTTGGGAAGAGATCGAAAAGAAATACAAAGTAGGAACTCTTATTGAAACCAAGATCGCTCGTTTGGCTCAGTTTGGAGCTTTTGTACAACTGGAAGAGGATATTACAGGGCTCATTCATAACTCTGAGATTCCTGGAAACCCTGAGGATGCCAGTAAAGCTCGTGTAATTGAAATCAACAAAGAGGAAAAACGTATTGGACTTTCTCTTCTCTCCGAAAATGAAGCGGCAGCTGAGAAAAAAACAAAGAAGATAAAAGATGAAGATAGCGAGGAAAAAGAGGCTGAATAATAGCTTCAACAGAGTTTTGCATTTAAGCTTTAAAAGCCCTTCCTCTATGGAGGGGCTTTTTGTTGATTCTTTTAAAAGGTGAGTTTATACTTACCAGTGTGTGAGAGGAAATTGCCAGAAAGGGACTCATCCACGTATGGCAATGTTGATGCAAGCCACTTCCTGACAATTCTCTTCCACCCACCGATCTTTTCAAAGGTCATCTTACAACTATACAACATTTAATTTACAATGTCAAACATCTTTTATTCACTTGCCTTAGCCGTTCTTGCCATTGGAGGCTTGATTTATTTCATCAATAAAAAATTCAATGAGCTCAAAGCTCCGACTGAAGATAGTGGGTTGAAATTGATGCTGCAAATGATCACTGAGCTGCGGCGAGAGATATCGGATGGGCATGGTAAAAATCGTGAAAATTTAGAGGCTCGTCTTAATCAGATGACTCTTCTCTTGAAGCAGCAACACACTTCGACTACTGAGACGGTGCAACAACAGCTCCGACAAAGTTCTACGATTATTCAAGAGGTCACTAAAAATCTTACCCATCTTCAAGAAACGAACAAGCAAGTCGTTGGCTTCGCTGAGCAAATGAAGAGCCTGGAAAATATTTTAAAAAATCCAAAACAGCGTGGAATTTTAGGGGAATATTTTTTAGAAACCTTGCTCTCCAATGTGCTTGCTCCTGGCCAATTTGAGATGCAGCATAAAATGAAAAGTGGTGAGATCGTCGATGCGGTTATTCTTTACAACCAATTGGTGATTCCGGTGGATGCTAAATTCTCTCTTGAAAAATATAATATGATGATGGAAGAGATGGATCTTTTGCGTCGTGATAGCTTAGAAAAAGCTTTTAAAGGGGATGTAAAAAAACGTATTGATGAAACCTCTAAATACATTCGTTCTTCAGAGGGCACCACTGATTTTGCTTTTATGTTTATTCCTGCCGAAGGCGTTTATTACAGTCTGATTGCTTCTTCTGTTGGAGTGAATGCCGAGAACCTTTTGGAGTATGCGTTTAAAAAACGGGTGGTGATTGTATCCCCCAGCTCTTTCTTTGCCTATTTGCAAACGGTACTACAAGGCATGAAAGCCCTTAAAATGGAGGAATCCGTAAAAGATGTACTTAAAAACATCGAAACTTTAGGTCGGCATGTGGTGGTTTATGACGAATATATGCAAAAATTGGGTAAACAAATCGGTACTACCGTGAATACCTACAATATGGCTTCTCGAGAGTTTAAAAAGATCGATAAAGATGTCTTTAAGCTCACGGAGGGTAAGATTGGAGGGCAGATTGAGGTGCATTCTGTAGAAGAACAAACGGTTGAACTTTGATTGTACTTGATCTTAGTACTCCGTCTTTACTTCTAACCTGTTTTCGCCTAAAGTAACCCTGCTATGGCTATCTTACTCGTACAATTGGCAAAAAAACTCGGTTTTACCGAGGCCGAAATGGAGAAAAAAATCTTGGAATTGGGTTTTGATGTGACTGAGAAAATCGAAGAAGATTTAGCTGAATTGGTGATTGAAGAAGTGCTTGGAAAAACGGAAAAAAGTGCGGCTGACGTCTATGAAGGGCTGGTAGAAGAGGAACAGGAAAAAGCCATTGTCAAAAGTCAGCGCAAACAAAAAGCCGGCAAAATCACTAAAAAAGCTCCCCCAGCTGCTCATTTGCGTATTGAAAAAACTGACGTCAAAAGAAATGCGGTGGAAATTGGAGATAGTATCACCGTTAAAGAATTCGCTGAAAAAGCGACCGTGAGCGCGGCCGTTTTGATTGGGGCTTTGATGAAAAATGGTATTTTGGCCAACATTAATCAAGTCATTGATTATGACACCGCGGTTATTATTACGGCTGACTTAGGGGTGACTTTAAAACGCAGCCATCAAAGTGCTACGGCTGAGGATATTTTTAAAGGAAATTTGGAGAAACTTTTGGAAGAAGATGATCCCTCTCTTTTAAGTCCTCGTCCTCCTGTTGTTGTTGTGATGGGACATGTGGATCATGGGAAAACCACTTTATTGGATGCGATCCGTGAGGAAAATGTTGTGGATACTGAAGCAGGAGGCATTACTCAACACATTGGTGCCTATCAAGTAGAGCATAAGGGTAGAAAAGTGACTTTTTTGGATACTCCGGGTCATGAAGCTTTTACCGCTATGAGGGCTCGTGGAGCCAGAGTGACCGATGTGGCTATTTTGGTGGTTGCTGCTGATGATGGCATTATGCCTCAGACTATAGAGGCGATTAATCATGCTAAAGAAGCGAATGTTCCCATTGTGGTGGCGATCAATAAAATGGATAAACCTGATGCTAACCCAAATAAAATCAAATCTGAGTTGGTTGAGCATGGACTCCAGTCGGAAGATTGGGGGGGGCAAACGATTATGGTGCCTATTTCTGCAAAGAAAAAAGAAGGAATTGAAGATTTGATTGAAAGTGTCCTCTTGGTGGCCGATGTGATGGATTTAAAAGCGAATCCCAGTCGTCCTGGAGTGGCTACTGTTATTGAATCTCATTTGGATCCTAACTTAGGTCCGGTTGCCAGTATTTTGGTGAATACAGGAAATTTAAAGGTAGGTGATAACTTTATTGTGGGCCAAACCTTTGGTCGCGTGAAACTCATGAAAGACGCTAGTCGACGAACGGTTAAAGCCCTTGGCCCTTCAGATACCGCACAAATTGCAGGTCTTAATGCTCCCGTTGAAAGTGGCCAAATTTTACAGGTTATGGATACAGAAAGAGTGGCTCGTCAAAAGGCTTCTCAAGTCCACGATATGGCGCGTGAAGAATTGATCAAAACGGGTATGGGAATGCAAGAAATCCTCCAACGCATTAAAGAAGGAACTTTGAAACTTTTGAAAGTAGTGCTTAAAGCCGATGCCCAAGGTTCTCTAGAGGCCATTAAACAAGCTCTGGCTCGGGTTAAGAATGATGATGTGGCGATTCGTGTGATTCACAGTGGTGTGGGTTCTATTTCTGAGTCAGATGTGATGATGGCGGCGGCTAGTCCTGGCACCTTGGTCATTGGGTTCCACACAGAAGCCAATATTCACGTTGAAAAACTGGCGGAACGTATGGGGATTGAAGTGGTTACGTATAAGGTCATCTATGAACTGATTGAAGATCTTCGTAAGATTTTAACGGGGATGCTTCAACCGGAAGTTTTGCATCTTGAATTGGGGACTTTTAAAGTTATGAAAATCTTCTTTACAGGTAAAAATGAGATGGTTGCAGGTGGACTTATTACCAATGGTAGATTGGAGAAGAAATCGAAAGTGCGTGTATTAAGAGATAAAGAGCAAATTGGAGAAGGCCAGATCACTGGGCTTAAATTGGTTAATGAAGACATGGATGCTCTCGAGAAAGGAACGGAGTGTGGGGTACGTTATACGGGTAAAGTGCAGTTGGAAGAACATGATGTGCTTGAGGCATGGAAAGAAGAAAAAAAGATGAAGACTCTTTAGTTCAGTCGTTATGAAGATATTAATCACTGGCGGTGCTGGGTTCATTGGTAGCAATTATGTTTACACCCACTTGGAAGCTCATCCTGAAGATGAGTTGACGGTTTTAGATGCCCTTAGCTATTCGGGACATCGGTCTCACTTAAGCGAGGCTGAAGCTCGTGGTTTACGCTTTATTGAAGGCCGGATTGAAGATCGTGATTTGGTTCGAGCTCTTTTTGAAGAGAGTGCTTTTGATGCGGTTGTTCACTTTGCGGCCGAAAGTCATGTGGATCGAAGCATTGAAAACCCTGCCCTTTTTGTCGTTACGAATGTCCTTGGCACTCAAACCTTATTGGATGCGGCTCGAGATTTTGGTGTTAAGCGCTTTCATCATATTTCCACCGATGAAGTTTATGGAGATCTGGGCTTTGGAACCACTGATTTATTTACCGAAGACTCCCCTATTCGCCCCAGCAGCCCCTACTCGGCTACCAAAGCCGCTTCTGACTTTTTGGTGCTTTCTTACCTTAGAACTTATGGATTGCCGGTGACGATCAGTCGTTGTTCCAATAACTATGGTCCTTATCAGAGTACTGAAAATCTCATTCCTTTACTGATCTCAAAAGCGAGTCGCAATGAGCCTCTGCCTCTTTATGGAACGGGTCGAAATGTTCGCGATTGGCTTTTTGTGCAAGATCATTGTGAAGCGGTACTTGCCATTTTGAAGCGAGGAAAAATAGGAGAAATCTACAATATTGGAGGAGGAGGTGAACGCGAAAATCTTCAAGTCGCCCGTACGGTGCTTTCTTCTTTAGCTAAGAGTGAAGATTTGATTCATTTTGTGCCTGATCGTAAAGGACATGACGAACGTTATGGGATGGATTATAGTAAAATCAGCCAAGATTTAGGCTGGAAGCCTCGCATTTCTTTTGAAGAAGGGATGCAACAAACAATATTATGGTATACACTGGAAGCCTATGAAAGGAATTATTCTTGCTGGCGGGACAGGGTCCAGGCTCGCTCCCCTCACCAAAGTCACCAACAAACACCTTCTGCCCGTCTATAGGCAGCCGATGATCTACTACCCTATTCAGAAAATGAAGGAAATGGGTTTGACGGAGGTGCTTTTGGTCTCAGGAAAGGGCCATGCAGGGCATTTTTTAGAATTGCTTTCTAGCGGACAAGGATTTGGCTTGAAATTAGCTTATGAAGTTCAAGAAGAAGCGGGCGGTATTGCTCAAGCCTTAAGTTTGGCTGAAAACTTTGTGGGAAATGAAAAGTGCGCCGTCATTTTAGGAGATAATATTTTTTTTGATGACTTAAGAGGAGCCAAACAAGCTTTTGAGCAAGGGGATTCAAAGGCTCACCTCTTCCTTAAACAAGTTCCTCGACCTCAAAGCTATGGCGTTCCTCGTATAGAAAATGAACGGATTGTTGATATTTTTGAAAAGCCCATCATCCCTCCCAGCTCTTATGCGGTGACGGGCTGTTATTTTTACGCTCCCGATGTTTTTGATCGAATTAGACTGCTTAAACCTTCAGAGAGAGGAGAGCTTGAAATCACCGATGTGAATCGATCTTATGCGCAAGAAGGTACTTTGAGCTTTGATTATCTGAAGGATTTTTGGGGAGATTGTGGCGAATCCATCGATGGAATGATGGAAGTGGCTCGTACCATTCAGGATCGCTTACAGGCTATTTAAGTGAGAAGCTAGAAAATCACGATTGAGCTGAATTTTTTCTTCTAAATTTAAAGTGGAGTCTGTTTTTAAATCTAATTCTTTTAAAGCATGGCGCAGATCGCTTTCTGACCATTCTACTGGGCTTAGAATCTGTTTTGTTTTTCTCCCATATAAGGAAGTAAAAAAAGCCTCTACTTTTTGACTGTAAGATAAAATCAAACTGGGTTTTCCAGCCACTACTGCAAAAATTCCTCCGTGCAGGCGCATGACGATGCTTTGTTTGGCTTTTTGAAGAGCGAAAAGCACTTCACGAGCAGAAGAAGGAATGTACAGTTCCCAATCTAGTTTTTTTAAATTTTCCAGTTCTTTCTTTTGTTGAGGTTCCATGGTCATTAAAATGACTTTTAAATGTCTTTTTTTAGCGTATTCATTGATGGGCTTGCTCCACTGCTTCCATTGGTTTAAACCTATTTTGGGCCACTCTCTCAAAATCAATGCTAAAATCTCTTCTTGCTTGGGTCTTTTTTGCTGCTCCTCAATCAACCAGGAAAAAGCGAGGTCTGTTCCTAAGCTGACTTTTAAACCCCAAGCTTCCAATTGCTTTTTGGAGGATTCATCCCTCACTAAAATAGCTTTTGCATGTTTGGCTGCTTTTTTAGCCCAATATCGGCTCCACATGCTCTTTAATGGCCCAAAACTTTGTCCATAGAAGATGTAAGGAGTTTGATTTCGAATAAGCACCGAAATTTGCTTAGCCCAAATATAAGGCGCCTTTAGGGTTTCTGCATCGGTGAATAAGCCTCCTCCTCCCACAATCGCAAAATTGGCTTCCTTGAAGTTCTGCTGAGCTTCTTTGGACTGGTTTCTATTGAATCGACTGCGTAATCCGGTCGGGATAAAAGGGACTTTTTTAATCTTTTTATAGATGTCGAGGCTGGTCTTAATTGGACCTGTGGTGACTCTTATTTCTCCTTTGTAATTTAAAGCCCTTAGATCTTCTAAAATTCCTCCTAAAATGGCGTCATCTCCGAGGTTTCCGGCTCCATAATTTCCGATGATAAGAAGCTTTTTTGAATGCACTGAAGTTCTTTTAAAGGTTTATAAGTTTTACGATGCAGCTCACAAGGGCCTAACCGATGAAGGGCTTTTTGATGAAGCTCCGTTCCGTAGCCTTTATGGATTTCGAATCCATAACCGGGGAAATTTTTTGCTTGCTCACACATTAGGGCATCTCGAGTCACCTTGGCAATAATCGATGCAGCGGCAATGCATCGGTAAATTTGATCTCCCCGAATAACAGATGTATGAGGTCGATCAAAAACAAATGCATCACGGCCATCGATATAAAGATGATCTGCTTTTTGAGGAAGATTTGTTAAAGCTCGGCAAAAAGCCAAATAGGTTGCCTTTAAAAGCCCTTGTTCATCGACTTCTTTTTCACTGGCCATACCTATTCCATAAGCACAAGATTCTTTGATTATAGAAAAAAGATTTTCTCTCTGCTTAGCGCTTAGTTTTTTGGAGTCATTTAAACCTGGCAAACGTATGTTCCTAGGGAGAATGACTGCGGCAGCTACTACAGGACCTGCCCAGGAGCCGCGTCCTGCTTCATCCATACCTGCTATGCAAAGGTGAAAAGATGGATTTTTCATGATCTTATATTAACGGGTACAAAAAAAGCCCCGAAAGGGGCCTTTTGATTTTTGACTTTACTACTCTTGTTTTTCTTGGTCTTGATCTGTTTGAGTTGATTGATCCCCCTCATCTTGATTGAGAACCGCTTCCACTTGTGTTTCCTCTGCGGCTACTTCTTGTGCGACAACGGTTTCTTCTACCGCAGATTCTTCTGCTTTTGGCTCTTCAAGCACTGGCCCTGTCGTAACGGGGGCCATCATCATGGCGATTACTTCTCCATGTTTGTCTTGTAAACGTGCTGACTTCCCTTGAAGTCCTCGCATGTAGTAGAGCTTGGATCGGCGAACTTTTCCTGTTTTAATGACTTCTACTTTCTCGATGATGGGGCTGTGGAAAGGGAAAACTTTCTCAACTCCTACTCCTTCAACCACTTTACGCACGGTAAAGGTTTTATCTACTGCATGAGCTCCAGAACTGAGCTTAATCACTAAGCCTTCAAAAATCTGCACACGTTCTTTTTCACCTTCTACAATGCGTTGGTGTACACGAACCACGTATCCTGGCCTTAGTACGGTCACGTTTTTCTTAACGGAGGCGTTGCTGACGTGTGCGAGAAGAGCTTGAGACATACAAAAATAATCAAAATGACTTGGGTACTATAATGATGCTTCTTCTGATTTGCAAGAGCATTTATATGAACTTATAATTTGTTGATCACCACCATATTGCTAGGGTCTTGAACCAGATCCAAAATAAACCTATCTTGGCATTTGAGACGGTAAAGAAAATCTTCCGTGCTGAGGATGCTGAACTTGATGGGCTCTTGATTCTCAAGAGTATCTAAATATTTTTCCAACTTTTCTTTGTCGATTTTACCACTCACGAGTAAGTCTACAGGGGATTCTTTTTGAAGAAAAACTCCAGAAACAAGCAAGAAATCCAAGTCTCCTAATTTTTGGATTTGTTTCACAACGGTTTCGATACCCGGATTGGCTTTTATGAAAATGCTCCTCAATTCATTGAATAAAACGAAGCTTTTATCAACGGAGTAAAACTTATGCCTATTTTTTGCCCTGCTTTTTAAAAGTCCTAGTTTTTTAAGATTGTCGAGCTCGCGTCGTATGGAATTGATTTGCTCACCCAGCTCCCGAGTCAACTCACGCACAAAATATTCTCCGTCCGGTTTCATGAGGAAGATGTTGAGCAGTTTAACTCGTGCTTTTGATGTAAACAGGTGCTTTAACATGTATACATAATTTATACAAACTGGCCTGACTGTATAATTTTTTAATTCAAAAAGCAAGGGGACTTGAACGTGTTTTCAAGTGTTTTGAACAAATTTGTTATACTAAAAGCCCTCTTTCGAGGACCTTAGTATTCCGTTTTAAGAATTTATTTTTGAGTGTGATTTTTTACTAATTTCTTGAAGCGAGCGGTTTGTTTTAGATTCTCTCTTTCTTCCGTTCCCTCTCCGTAACGACCTCTGAGCATTTCTTTAAATTCAGCAGGGTAACGGGCTAAAAGTTTTTCTACTTCTTCTTCGATATCTGCCTCCGATACTTCTGGATTTTCCATTTCAAAGAGCTTTTCAAGCCCCAAACGGATCAAAACTTGCTCAGCTGCTGTTTTGTGGAGCTCCTTACGTAGCTCTTTTCCTTCTTTTTGAAGTTTTTCAGAGTACTCTTCAAAACTTTCTTTCCGCTTTTCAAGATCAGATTTGATGCGTTCTACCATGAAATCGATTTCACGCTCGATGAGCGCCTCAGGGACTTCTGCTTCCACATGGTCTAGCAGTGTTTTCAAGAACTCGTTCTCTAAACGTGAGTCTTCTTGAAGTTCTTTTTGCTTTTCCAGCTCGGAATGAATGTCTTTCTTCATGGACTCGAGTGTTTTTTCTTTTTCTCCAGAAATTTCTTGAGCCCAAGCGTCATCGGCTGTTCGACTTTCCGCTTCTTCAACACGATTCAATTTGACGTGAAAACGAAGCTTTTTATTCTGAAAAGATTCTTTATGGTAGTCTTTTGGGAAAATAATGTCGAAATCTTTTTCTTCCTCTTTTTTCATGCCTATGACTTCTTCTTCAAAACCCGGGATTAATGAGCCGGATCCTAAAACAACCGGGTGATTTTTGGAAGAAGTTCCTTCCATTGCGATGTCTCCATCAAAGCCATCAAAATCAATTTCTACTCGATCCCCTTTTTTTGCAGCACGCTCTACATCTTTCCAGTTTTTAAAGCGTTCTAAAAAGTTTTCGATTACTTCTTTCACTTCTTTTTCGTCTACCGCCACTTTCTCTCGCTTTATTGAGATTTTCTCGGCGTCTTTTTTAAACTTTACTTCAGGACGCAGAGGCACGATGGCTTCAAATTTAAGAGGACTTCCTTCTAAAATCTGGATTTTAGGATAAGCCACCGGGTACAATTCTTTTTCACGTACGGCTTTTTCATACGATTCTGAAAGAGCGGTATCCATTACTTGAGCTAAAAAAGCTTGTTCTCCTATATGATCTTTAAGGACTTCAAAAGGGACTTTCCCTTTGCGAAAGCCGGGTACCGTTACATGATCTTGCAGCTCTTGAGCGGCTTTTTGTTCATAAAGCCCCATTTCTTCTACAGAAAGAGCAATAGTGAGCTTTGCTTCTGATTTTTCTAATTTTTGGAATTCAATGTTCATGAAAACGATTTAAAAAACATGGGCAGGATACCGTCCTCTTTAGCGTATTGCAATTCTTTAAAGTTTTTGCTATAATTATAAGATTTAAAAAACAAAATCGCGTATGGCACCTAATACGCCGAACCCCAGAAAAGAGACCTTAGAGCTCCATGAAGTCGAACCCCGACGGGATCTTTTTGAATCGGCTATGAGCCTGGCTTATGAGAAGATGGATTTAGCCCAAGAACTTCGATCTTTGACCGAGCAAAGTGGATTTGATTCCAATAATCTTGCTGTTCAGAAAGTTCAAGTAGAGATGGGCCTTTTGGACACTCAAATCGATTCGATCGCTACTCAATGGGCAAAATCTAAAGTCAGTGACCTTGTGAATGATCCTGACCGTTATGCAAAACGCAGTGCTGTACGTAAAGATTATTTTTTGAAACGCTTGGAGTCTCAACTCAAGCGTAATGAACGTAAGATAGACCGTTATGAGAAAACCGATGAAAATGATGAGCGTGATTTGGATCGTCGTTTTGATCGTAAGAATCGGCGAAATGCACGTCGAGACTCTCGCCAAGACGCTCGTCAAGTCCGACGGGATCTTGATGGACGCGATGGACGCCAAGGAGCTCGTGAAGTCCGACGAGATGGGCGTCAATCTTTACGCATAGATCGTAATATAGACAGGCTTGAACGCAACCGAGATCGCAAAGATGACCGAAGAGATGCTGAAACCGTTGTTTATAATAAAGGTCAAATTGGAGACCCTGGCATGCCCAATAACTCCGATCAACCGAGCTATGAATATAGAGGAGATCAAGCAGATTATTCTCCAAAAAATTTGGCCCGTCGTTTTATAGACGGCGGCTTAGAACCAAGCGTATTGCTTGTTATAGGGTCTCGTACTCCTGCAGCGATTGACCTTGCTTTCGATCGAGAAGAAGCGGCTTATTTAAAAGATGCTTTGAATCAAGATCCGAACTCCATGGAGTACAAAGAAGCGCATGCTCGACTGAAAGAAAAGCAAAAGCCTATAGATGAAGCTTATCGTTTCTTAAAACATGGTGAGCTCGCTCGCCGTCAGGTAGAAACGGCCACCGTTCAAAGTGGTTTATGGAGTAAATTTTCTGGTTTGGCGACCGAGGTGTGGCGTAATCCTGAAGCCATGGTCGCTATGATGGGCTTGGGAGTGGGCTTCTTTTTGCTAAGAGATAAAATTTTTCCTAAAGAAACGGGTGGTGCGGTTAAAACAGCCCTGGGAGGTATTCTTTTGGCGACCGGCGGGGTCTACAGCTTTGATTTTATTTGGAAGAAATTAGATAAAGAACATCGAGGACTTTTTGATCGTTTGGGATTTAAGCCTGCCGATCTGTTTTCCGGTGAAATTTTAGATAAATATCGAAAAGATTTCTTTCCGACTCTTCCCGAAGAGAACCGTGACGCCATTGATGACATGATTAAGGTTTTCAATGTGCCCATGACACGAATGAACGATGTGTTTGAAAAATCCTTAGATAATCAGGTGGTTCATATTGATACCGGTGCTTTTATTGGCCAAACCATCGATGGTAAAGACCCTCTCAGCAGTAAATTGGAACGTACGATGGATGGGACCGATATGTATCGAGGTCTTAGCTGGTTTTATAATAAATGTGCCGACAAAGCCATTGAGCAAAATCCTTCCCTAGCGGGCAAGGATCAGGATGCAAAACTGCGTCTGGGACTGGCCTACGCTCGTCAGCGTTATTCAAAAATGAGTTTTAAAGAGGCTGTTTACATGGTTACTTTAGGTTCTTATGAACATTCAGCCGAAAAACCCGCTTCTGCGGAAAGAAACACTTATGTGGCTGGAGCTACCCGAGTTGAATACTTTGATCGTGGACTGGACCTTCCGGAGGATTCTCGCTTAATCGCTCTCGCCTCTCAGTATCCTTCTTTTGGGCAAGCACTCCTTGGGCTTCCCAATGGTGATGTGCTCGTCAAAGGCTGCCCTTACCAATATTCTTTTAGTGATCAAGGAAAGCATGTGTTCACCAGTCATTTGGATGGCAAGGTCTATCCGATTTCCAAGGATTTACAAAAGGGAGAGATGGGCATTCATTTAGAGGCTTTGGTTCAGGCTTCTGAACAAAGTATTCGAGAGAAATTCAAAACGCTTACTCCTGGAAAAAACTTAGATTTGAGCTACCGAAGCAGTGGAGAGTGGTTTATGACTCCTTCTTTAAGTCGTCGCCCACATGCGGGAGTGAAGACGGGCGATCAGCCGATTGATGCTTTTATTTTCGCCGACTCCGATGGTTTACACATGAGTCATGGTCAAGCCAAAAAGAACCAATCTTTTTCTAGCTTGGAAGAGATGCAAGATGTTTTTGACAAAGAAGTGGCCTTCCCTGCTCTTTTAAAGCGTGACGTGAATCACTTGCTCCTTGGACTGGATTTCGTCGTTCAAAGTGTTACCGATGACCCAAACAATAAGAGCACTACTCTCCAAATTGAATACGGTCATGGGCACCGTGGAACTATTGTTTATAAAAATGGCTCTATTGAATCCATTTTATTGGATGAAGATGCTCAACTTCAACAAAAGTGGGAAACGAAAGCCCAGGAAGAAACGACTGCTCTTTTCTCCAAGCCTCACTTGGAAAGTCAGATTGTTTCTGCCACTGGAAAAACCTTCACTGAAATGATGTCCTCGGTTTTGAATAGCAACTCCGTAACGGGTGATCCCCTGCAAGAAAAAGAAAGAAATGCAAGAAAAGCATTGATTGATCAGCAGTTGCGCGCTCAAGCTGCGGTAATGAATAAGGGCTTTGTGGACGAACTTTATTCCAAACAATTTAGCACAGAACAGTTTGAAGTGAAGCGCAAGGAACTCATTTCTACATACGAAACGGCTATTCTTTCCATTTTGTCTCAACAAGTGGATTTGGATTTGAACGCAGTAGAGCTCAATCAAATGAAAGATCTTGCTGAAAGCGCTATGGAAGAAGCCTTGGCTCCTCTTAACGATGCTTCTTGGCAAACCGATCAAATTCAAGAAAATCTTTATAAGGATCGATTAGCCTACTGGACGACTGAAGTAGCCCTCGCTATTGATGTCTTGGGGGCCCCTCCCGTGAAAAAATCTAAAGTGGAACAGGTGATTGAGGACTATCGCATTCGTGCAAGCAAAGAGGCTAGTCGTCATCGTGGACAGTCTCCTGAGGCTTCTCGTACTTTACTTTGGAAAAATCAACTCAATGGGGCTTATGCCCATGAGTGGGAGGCATCCTCTCAGCAGGTGGAAGCTTACTTGTTGACGCGCTTTAAGTGGAAACCCGATCAAATCACTGAGATGATGAAGCTTTATCTTTCTAAAATCGATCATGGGAAATTTGACCCAAGCACGGCGAAAATGCCCCCCACGGCTTCAGGTACCCCACAAGAAGAATATACCCGATATTTCTTCAGTTCTATTTTTGCGATCATGGGAGCTCAAAAAGGAGGCTTAGGTGGCATTGCCCAATGGACGACGGAAGATATTAAAAATCATTTGGCTCAATTCCAAAGGATTAATCCTTATAACCTATGGGCTCAAGCTCCCGAAATACATGCCAACCCTCCAGGCTTAGAAAATGCCAATGAATTGTATAAAAAAGCGGCGCGGGATACTTTTGTGGCTTGGTTTGATGAGAAAATGGATCTTTCCACCTTGACTGGTTTGGAAGGCGATTGGCCGAATACTTTCCATGATCATGTCCTGCAACGTCTTGACGGAATTGTCTTAAACAGTAAAGCTGACCCTTTACAGATCCAAAAAGACCTTAAACGTTTTGCTGAATTTGTGGCCGTTGAATACTGGCTGTATAAAATTTGTATTGATGGCACTTATGCAGGAAAAACGGACGTAAAAGAATTGAGAGACCGTATTATTGGTCAAAATTTTAACACTATTTGGCAAGATCCCAAGCAAGACTATAATGCCTATTTTGCGTCTTTAGATCCCAAGTTTCAAGAGTATGTGGTAGGAACCGACTACAGCTCTATCATTAAAGACATGAAAGACTTCGTGGCCAGTTTAGCCTTTCCGATCACCTTTTAATTGAGGAGAAGCACGCTTTCGTTCCCCGGCAAAGGGCAGCTGGTGAGTTCGCTGAGGGCTTCGAAGCTTTGGAGTCCCACTTCTACTTTAGACTCATCAATAATCCAAGTGGGATAAGATTTTACTCCTTTTTCCACACAGAGCTGGGCTTGAGCGTTTTTTCCATTTGGATCACATTCCACGTAAGGCAAAAGGTCGATAGAATCTCCAAACATTTCTTTTTGGTCCTGGCAGTGAGGGCACCAAAAAGCACCGTACATCACGGCCCCTTCATCGGCTAAACACGTGGTAAAGGCATCATAACTGGTGTCTCGCTCACAAGCGGATAGAACGAGAAGAGCAAAGAAAAGGATACTGAGAGATTTTTTACGCATGAGATTTAGAAAGTTTATAGAGATGAAGAGCGCAGCCCCATTCTATTAAAATGATGACTTGCTGCGCCACACAGAAGAGGCAGAAGGTTTTAAGTACAAAGGCTTCTATAGCGGTTAAGTAAAGGGCAAAAGCCAATCCGCCCGTCACGAAAAATAAAAACCAAGCGGTCCATTTTGCTTGATCCACTTTTAGACCACGAATGCTGAAAATTAAAAAAGCCGAATAGGCCACAAAACCCATAATGGCTACAGGAATTCCGAATAGGGTGGAATAAATGCTTTTATTCACAATGTCACAGTTCCATTTTTCGCCGATCACACAAAAATCACTGGCCGCTGGTACAAAATGCATGTAGATCAAATAGATCGTGATCGGAATCGCTAATAAATTGAGAGCAATCAATACTTTATAGAGCTGTTTTATTGAATTTTTCATCATTTTAATCTCAAATGGGATGAGGATATTTTGATCCTAACACTTCCTGTTGCTCTTTCCAATAAAAAAACCTAGAATGTCCGGGCTTTTCAGTTTGAAAAAACAAGGACTCAAAAGTTCAAATGGTGGGTGTAGCTCAGTTGGTTAGAGCGCCAGGTTGTGGCCCTGGAGGTCGTGGGTTCAAGCCCCATCACTCACCCCATTGAATTGTTTTTTACTTTCCAAAACGTTTTCGCTCGTTTTCGTTCAAGTATTTCTTACGAAGGCGAATGTTTTTGGGCGTGATCTCAACGAGTTCATCCTCTTTGATGTACTCGATGGCTCGCTCAAGCGTCATTGGAGCAATAGGCGTTAACGTCAATGCTTCGTCGGTACCGGAAGCACGCACGTTCGTGAGCTTCTTGTTTTTTGTCACATTCACCACGATGTCTGTTCCCTGATTGTGCTCCCCAATGATCATTCCTTCGTAAACTTCCGTTTGAGGAATAATGAAGAAAGGGCCACGTTCTTGGAGTTTCCAAATGGAATAAGCCATTGCGGTTCCAGCTTCACCTGAAATCATTGATCCTACCGTACGCTTATCGATAGCTCCTTTGTGGGGCGCAAAACGTTCGAAAGAATGATAAACGGTTCCTTCTCCACTTGTGGCTATCAGAAAAACGGATCTAAAGCCCAATAA
>CAZHKJ010000009.1:0-14774 GCA_964533115.1 uncultured Candidatus Peribacteria bacterium
TAAGATATTTAATTTTATATTTGCTAAAACTTTAAATAATTTATAAATGGAAACAAAGCATATCAGAAACTCAAATTCACTACCACTGACTTTATCATAAACTTCAAAAGCGTCCTCAAGGCACCGCTTAAAGACATCTGGGTCTTTGATTAATTCCTGAAATGGCTCATATTCCACTCCATCAATGAATTCAATTGCAGCGACCTGCTCCGTTTCCAAGAAAATCTTTGGAAAAATTTCTTGCAATACTTGGTTAGCTTGTTGTTTTTGACATGTACCATCCACATCTCGTTTTAGGACTACGTCAAATTCTTCACCTTCAGGAAAAGTTAAAGTCACAATGACCACTGGCTGCTGTTTCCCGCCTTTGAATGGGTGTCGGCTTCGATATTTAACTCCTCCAATTTCTCCACTGTAATCTTCGATGTTTGACTTTGTTCTGTTTGAGCCAGCCCAGTCGAGATAAACACTTCTCGTTACCTCTTCTACTGCTACTTTATGAGTTTCAATTAGCTGCTCAGGACCGTTGCTTAAGATTTTTTCACCCACTTGATTGAATTATATCTGTTAATACTACCACAAAAAAAGCCCCAACACCAGGTTGGGCTAGCAAACTTTTTCTAGTTTTTGCACTTTTTCAACTTTTTGAATTTGGTCACACTAGTCCCTCGACTTATTTTTTACTTGTTTTCAAGGCGACAACACCTAGAGCAACTAAATAAACAACACTCAAAATTAAGAGCCCTGATGTTAAAAGGCCTATTGTATCAATCATTTCAACCCTTAAGTTGTCCCAATTTGCGTTTCCCGCCTCGGTCAATCCAGCTACTGTTGTCTGAAAATCCATTTTTATGAATAAAACCGCTATCCATAACCCTATTAAGATCCCTGAAAAAAGATAGAGGAGTTTTTGTACTGGTTTCATAAAGTTGATTAGATGTCTTTGCAAGAGTTTAGCAAACTTTCTATACTTCCTCAATTTTTTTGGTGGGCTCGGCTGGACTTGAACCAGCGACCAAGAAGTTATGAGCCTCCTGCTCTAACCAACTGAGCTACGAGCCCACTTTTTAAGAAAAATGCTCAAAGAGAGCCCCCTCAATTTAAAGAAAAGTGCCCTGAATGGCAAACCCTTTTTCCTCCTTCGCTCAGCGCGATTCGACGTTGCTTCTTAGCAGGGAAATCTGTAATCTACACGCACTATGCTTCTCGATATAAACAAGCTCACCGTCTCTGTAGCCGACAAAGAAATTGTGCATGAGCTGTCTCTCAAAATCAAAGCGGGTGAAATTCACGCGATTATGGGCCCGAACGGAAGTGGCAAAAGCACTCTTTCTTCCACCCTCATGGGCCACCCTAAATATAAAGTGAATTCGGGCACAGCTCTTTTCAATGGAACAGACCTTCTCGATTTAGCTCCCCATGAGCGCAGTGCTCTTGGCCTCTTTTTGGCTTTTCAGTACCCAAAAGAAATCCCCGGAGTGAACATGGTTTCCTTTTTGAGAGCTTCCTACAATGCCATCAATAAAGCGCGTGACCCTGAATTTAAGCCCCTTCCCCTCTATCATTTTAAAAAAATCCTGAACGAGAAAATGGATTTAGTGAAATTGGGGCGATCCTTCATGGAAAGAAATACAAACGAGGGATTTTCGGGAGGAGAAAAAAAGAAAGCTGAAATCTTACAAATGGCGCTTCTTCAGCCTCAACTGGCTATTTTGGACGAAACAGACTCTGGGCTGGATATTGATGCGCTTCGTACTATTTGTGAAGCAATCCAAAGCATCAAAAAACCTGAGCAAAGCATTCTTATGATCACGCACTACGAACGTATGCTCAGCTATTTGAAGCCGGATTTTATTCACATCATGATGGAAGGCAAAATTGTGATGAGTGGAGATAAAGAATTGGCAAAAGAACTGGAAAAACATGGCTATGATTATGTGCGCCAAAAGCTCGCCGAAGGAAATCCGCTTAAAGTACTCAAATAAACTATGACTGCACTCGACTACATCGACGAGCTCAACCGGAGTGTTTTTGATGACCACAACAAAGAGGATTATGGGGCCCATGCTCAAAAAGGCCTTTCCGAGTCTCTTATTCGCCGTATTTCTAAAGATAAAAATGAACCTGAGTGGATGCTTCAACATCGTCTAGCTTCTCTTAAAAAGTGGTACGAGATGCCATTGCCTTCTTTTGGGGTGGACTTAAGCCCAATTGATTTTGAGGCAATTATTTATTATGCGACGTCCGGTGAAAAAACGGGATACGCTACTCAATGGGAGGATGTGCCTGAAGACATCAAACGCACTTTTGAACGGCTTGGAATCCCTGAGGCGGAGCGTAAAGTGCTGGCCGGTACAGGTGCTCAATATGACTCGGTTAACGCCTACCATAAACTCAAGGAAGAGTGGGAAAGCAAGGGAGTTATTTTTGAAGATATGGACATCGCTCTGCAAAAGTATCCCGATCTTGTGAAAGAGTATTTTATGAAACTAGTCCCCTCGCATGACCATAAATTCGCTGCCCTGCATGGAGCGGTTTGGAGTGGAGGAACTTTTTTGTGCATCCCCAAGGGAGTCAAAGTCACTGCCCCTCTACAGGCATATTTTAGAATGAACGCTAAAAACATGGGTCAATTTGAGCACACTCTCATCATCATTGAGGAAGGCGCAGAGGGTCATTACATTGAAGGCTGTAGCGCTCCAAAATATGGCTCCACTTCGCTACACGCCGGCTGTGTGGAAATTTATGTAAAACCGAATGCTCGATTCCGCTATTCCAGCGTAGAGAATTGGTCTCAAGACACTTATAACTTGAATACCAAACGCGCTTTGGTTGAAGAAGATGCTACGATGGAATGGGTGGGTGGCAATTTAGGCAGTGGGCGCACGATGCTTTACCCTTGCTCTATTCTCAAAGGAAGAGGATCTCATGCCGACCATCTGGGCGTGGCTTTTGCCAATAAGGATCAAGTTCAAGACACCGGTGCCAAAGTGATTCATATTGGCGCGGAAAGCAGTTCTACCGTCCTCACTAAAAGTATTTCCAAAAATGGTGGACGGAACGTCTATCGTGGTCTTTTGCAAGTGAACAAAGGCGCGACAGGAGCTAAATCTCAAGTTCGTTGCGACAGTCTTTTACTGGACGAATGGTCGATTAGTGACACCTACCCTGCCATGCGCATCCACGAAGATGATGTTTCGATTGGGCATGAGGCCAGCACGGGGCGAGTGAGTGAAGAGCAACTCTTTTACCTGCAGTCTCGAGGGCTTTCCGAAGATGAAGCCTTGGCCATGATTGTGAATGGATTTATTGAGCCCATCGTGCGAGAGCTGCCTTTGGAATATGCCGTAGAAATGAATCGCCTCATTGAAATGGAAATGGAACAAGCCATCGGTTAATTTTTTTGCATGAAAACAATCCTTAAGCATCAGAGCGTCTATTCCTTGCCTCCAACAGGGACCTTGGATCTTCTTGTACAAGCACACTCAGAAGTTTGGATTGAAGATAGAACAGGAACGGATTCCCCTCGACAAATAGAAGTTCACTTGGAAGCAGGTGCGCGAGTGCATTTTATGAGTGCTTTTTCCAGCAACGACACAAAGCTTTTCCGTTTAGATGAGAGTGCCCGTTTGGAATATTTTCACCATGCTTTTGGCTCCTCTTCTGACTCTCTTAAGGTTATTTTGGAAGGGGAAGAGTCCAGTGTTTTTAGCCAAACTTTATTTTTTGGAAAAAATGAAGAAAAGCAAAATTTGCGGGTCGATCATGTGCACTTGGGGAAGCGGACCCGATCTGAAATGATTTCACGTGGAGCGGTGCAGAACAAAGCCTACAGTCATTTTTTTGGGAATATCTTAATGGAACAGGGCTGCACAGGAGCGGATGGACGTTTGGAAGAACATAACCTTCTCCTCAGCAGTGGCGCCAAAATTGAAGCTGTTCCAGGCTTAGAAATTCGGCACAATGAAGTCCAAGCTTCGCACAGTGCTACCCTGGAACGCGTGGATAATGAGAAAATATTTTATTTAGAAAGCCGTGGGCTTCCATTGAAAGAAGGGATGGAACTTTTAGTGGAAGGGTTCTTTTGGGATGCCCTCCAGAAATGTCCCGACTTGGCTTATTCCGAATTTTTATTCAAACACATCGTCCAATGTCTCTCCAAGTAAAGTCTCAGTTTCCCATTTTTGAAGTCCACCCTGAGCTGGTCTATTTAGACAGTGCGTCTACCTGCCAACGGCTCGATTTGGCTGTGGCTACAGAGCAAGAATACTACTTTGAAATGAATGCGAATGTGCATCGTGGACTTTATGCTATGGCAGAGGAGGCCAGTGAACGATACGAAGCCGTACGTGAAATTGTAAAACGCTTCATCCATGCTCCCAGCGAAAAAAATATCATTTTTACCCATGGTGCTACTGAAAGTTTGAATACCGTCGTTCAGGCTTGGGGTCGGGTTCATTTAAAAAAAGGGGATGAAGTGGTGCTCACTGTTATGGAACACCATGCCAATTTAGTGCCTTGGCAAAATCTGGCGCAAAAAATCGGCTTTGTTTTGAAATTTTGCCCACTCACGCCCGATGGGAATCTGGATTATGATGCGCTCGAAACCCTCGTGGGTGAAAAAACTCGCATAGTGAGTCTCACCGGTCTTTCGAATGTGCTGGGAACTTTGACGGATCTTAAACGCGTGAAGGATTTAGCACGAAAAGTCGGCGCTTTAATTTCTGTGGATGGGGCTCAACTGCTGGCTCACTCGCCTGTAGACGTGCAAGCTTTGGATCTTGATTTCCTTTCTTTCTCTTCTCATAAATTATATGGACCCATGGGCACAGGTGTTTTATACGCCAAATCGGAACATATGGATGCGATGGAACCTTGGATTTTTGGGGGCGATATGATCCGCAGCGTCCAATTGGATTCCAGCACATGGAACGACGCCCCTTGGAAATTTGAAGCCGGAACGCCCAATGTTTCAGGAGTGCTTGGCATGGGAGCTAGCTTGGAATGGATGATGGACTTGGGTTGGGAGGCGATTGAATCTCATGAAAAAAAACTGATGAAGAAACTCTGGAACGGCTTAGCGGCTTTCCAGTCTATACAGATTTATGGCCCTCAAAAATGGCCTGAGCATCGTGGAAGTGTTTCATTTCATTTCAAAGGGATACATCCTCATGACGTAGCGGCTATATTGGCCCAAGATCATATTTGTGTGAGAGCGGGGCATCACTGCACCATGCCTTTGCATCAAGCCCTCAATATTCCCGCCACCGTGCGCGTGAGTTTAGGCCTTTATAATACAGAGTCCGATATTGATGCGCTCCTTGATGGACTCAAAAAAGTCGAAAAGACTTTTGCGTAAAAATCCGCTAAACTCAATCTGTGGATCTTTACTCTGAAAACATTATCGACCTGGCAAAAAACCCTTTGAATCGTGGAACTTTAGAGGAAGCCACTCATAAAGCTACGGGCATCAATACGACTTGTGGAGACCACGTCAGATTGACTTTGCTTCTTCGTGATGAGCGAGTGGAAGACGCTCGTTGGGAAGGAGATGGTTGCGCGATCAGCATTGCGGCGGCTTCGGTTTTGACCGAAGAAATGAAGGGTAAATCTCGTGCAGAACTTTCCCTTTTCAACAAAGAGCTCCTTATGCAAATCATGGAAATCCCCAGCCTTGGCCCTGCAAGAGTGAAGTGTTTAACCCTTTGCTTGGAAACCTTACAGAATGCCGTTTTCCCCTCCCATGCTTAAAGACCTTTTTAAAGAATATTATCGAGAACTGATTGGCGAAGAAGAAGCTGAACAATTTTTTTATACAATAGAATCAGCGAGAATGGAAACGAAAAAAGCCGGCGCGCGCAGTATTCGCGTCAACACCCTTCGTAGCAGTAAAGAGGCTCTTCGAAAATGGTTTGAATCTCAAGGCTATGAGGTCAGTGATGTTCTTTATTCAAAGGATGGATTAGAACTCAAAGGCAGCGGACAAGAGTGGGCGCTTAAACTTCCCTATCATTCAGGATTCACCTATCCTCAAGATTCGGCCTCCATGTTTGCGGTGGAAGTGCTGAACCCTCAAGAGGGCGATCATGTCTTAGATCTAACCGCGGCCCCCGGAGGGAAGAGCACTCATATTTCACAACGCCTAAACAATACGGGTGTACTGGTGGCTAATGACCTTGATACTCGACGCATTAAAGCTCTGCAGTCCAATCTCAGCCGCCTAGGCATCACCAATGCCTATGTCACCCGCCTGACCCCTGGACGTTTGGCGGAAGTTTACCCTGAACGTTTTGACCGTATTTTGTTGGATCCCTCTTGTAGTGGTGAGGGACTTTTTGTGACTCGGGAAGGTCAGCCGGAATATTGGAACAAAAAAGCTTTAAAGCATTTTTCCGGTCTTCAGTTTGGACTGCTTCGTGAGGCCTTTCGCATGCTTAAACCGGGTGGACGTCTCCTCTACTCAACGTGCACTCTAAACGCCATTGAAAATGATGGAGTGGTGAGTGATTTTCTTGAAAAAACACCAGAAGCCCAAGTGGATGATCGTGTCTTTGATGAGCTTTTAGCACGAGGCATCTCTATTCCAGAACAAATGGGTGAGCTCAAAGGCATCCGTTTTTGGCCTCACAAAACCCATACAAAAGGATTCTTTTGTATGGCGCTCACCAAAACCGCTCCTCAAGTTTTTTCTAGCCCCGCTGTTCAGGGAGGGCGACGCTATCGGCATGAAAAAAAATCTTTTAAAAAAATGAGCGCCCATGCTAAGAAGCCGGAACTCATTGTGCTCAAAGATAAGGAGCGCGTGCACTACGATCATTTTTTGGAGCAGCAATTTGGTCTTTCATCTCAACTATTGCGTGAGCAATTCGAGTGGGTTCCTCTTGAGCACCACCTCTATTTAGTCACCAAAAGCCTTGCGGCCTTTCCTCCGCCTCCAGGTTTTTCTTTAAGTTTGCCCGTACTTAAAACCTATGGAAAAGATCGTTCTGATGCGCAACAAGACATGAAGCCAAGCCATGAAGGGGCGGTAGCTTTGGGACTGATGGCTCATAAACAAATCGTTGTTTTAAACAAAGAGCAGCTGGAGGCTTCCATGAAAAATCAGACGGTTTCTTTTGAAGGCTTAGAGGAAGGCATGTATTTAGCGGTTTACGAGCAAAAGACACTCCGTTTCCCTATTGGACTGCTTAAAATCGGAGCTCATCGAACAGAGCTTCTTGTTCCTAAAATGGCTTAAGCCCATCCTTTTTCTTGCAAACCATTTTTAGCTGCCGCTTGTTCCGCTTCTTGCTTTGAAGGCCCGTTCCCCTGTCCTGCTAAGGTTTCGCCAAAGTAGACCCCCATTTCGAATGTTTTTTCATGATCCGGACCCGACTCGTTCAGTAGCTCATATCGTGGAGTGACGCCCAAACGGTCTTGAGCCAATTCCTGAATGCGAGATTTTGCATCGATGTTCAGCCCTTGTGCAATGATTTCGTCCAACAAAATGACGATGTTTCTTAAAATGAATTGATTCGCCATTTCAAAACCTTTATCCAAATAGATGGCCCCGATCAAAGCCTCCTGAGTATTGGCTAAAATATAGTCTTTCACACGTCCTCCCGACAGTTCTTCTCCACGACTAAGAAGTAAGTATTCCCCTAAGCCCAGAGATCGGGAGACTCGAGCCAAATTTTTTCCCTTCACCAAAGCACTGCGCCAATTGGTGAGTTGGCCTTCGGGTTGGTCTGGATAATTATGGTACAAAAAATCCGTCACGGCCAATTCTAAAACAGCGTCCCCTAAAAATTCCAAACGTTCATTGTAGCCTGCTACTTCAGGATGTTCATTCACGTAGGACTTGTGAACAAAGGCGAGTTCCAGGAGTTCTTCATTTTGAAAGTGGACCCCTATTTTGTCCTGCAACTCATTCAGATTTTTGATTTTTAATGTCATCGTACAAAGAGCTTAATACTCCGTTCACAAATTTTGAAGAGCTTTCGTTACCAAATTCCTTTGCCAATTCAATCCCTTCATTGATGGCGACTAAAGCCGGTACACTGGGTTCATAGAGAAGTTCCGTCACGGCAAGCTGTAAAACCGCCCGATCGACTGGGGATATTTTCTCCCAAGGCCATTCCGGCGCATATTTAGTAATGGATTCTTTCAATTCTTGACGATGCTCTATGCATTTCTTCAAAAGCGTCAGGGCATAGCTTTGATCGACCACTCCTTTAGTCCCATTGACTAAATTATATCCTAAAATAGCTTCCGGATCTCCACCATGAAACTCCCACGCAAACATCGTTTGAACAACAATGCTCCGGAGAATATGGCGCTGAGAAGCCATGAATGTACAAGTTAAAAAAGAACGAAACTCAAGCTAATCCTTAGTCAGCCTTGATGGTTGTGACTTTAGTGCTAGCTTTCTTTTGAACCTTCTCCAGTTTTTCGGCTTTTTCAGCAGAACGCATGGCAGATTGAGCCATTCCTACAAGCTTGATACGAGCCTTGTTTGCAAAGGTCTTGTATCGTCGATTGGAACGAGCCTTTGACTGCTTCTGTTTGGGTACTGGATGTTTTGCCATATTCGCTGGTTAAGGTAGGCTCATTTAGCCTATCGCCTGTGCATTTTAGAGGATTTAAACGGGATTGCAAGTTGTTTTTGCCTTTTCTACGAGAGCTTCGATCATCAGCCCTGCAACGTTGACTCCTGTTGCCTTCTCCAGGGCCTTGAAGCCCGGATTCGCATTCACTTCTATAACCAGTGGCCCGTCTTTGGAATCCAAAACATCTACCCCAGCCACATCCAGGCCAAGGGCCTGAGTGGCCTTCAAGGCAATTTCAATCTGTTTTTCACTAGGTTTAACCGCTTTGCATACCCCCCCGAGCTCCGCATTCGAACGGAATTCTCCTTCTTGAGCTTTTCTGGACATAGAGGCTACCACTTTCCCCCCGATCACAAACAGCCGAGTATCTTCATCTTTGGCTTCTTGTACAAATTCTTGAATCACCGCAGCGTGCATGGTTCCCCATGGGTAAAAAAGCTTATCCAAAATAGATCTCGCCGAGCGCTCCGTTTCCGCCAAAATGACCCCATGCCCGTAAGTTCCAAAAGGGTCTTTAATGATGAGTGGATAGCCTCCCACCTTCTTATGGACCATCGGAAGACTGGCCGCGTCCTCAATAACGACACTTTTAGGATGAGGAATTCCTTCTTGATTGAGCAGTTCCAGGGTTAGAATTTTATTCTTCGCCCTCACTATAGGGTCATGCTCGTTCAAAAGGGCCACAGGACGAGCCTCCAAATGTTTAAGGAGGGCAATGCGGGATTCAACAAAACTAAGGACTTGAACCCTTGGGATCAAACCATCCAGTGAGTCTAAATGGAGATCCTTATAGTAAGCACTGCATTTTTCACTACTGAGATCCCAATATAAGTGCGAAGAGGAGAGCATTTCCATCTTTATGCCTCTCTTTTCTCCTTCCTCGATCAGCCGCAGCTCCTCGTAAGATTCTTTGAGCTCTCCAAAAGAAAACATTAAAATAGCAAAGTGCATGTTATTTGAGGTTAAGGTAATAGAGCTTCTCTTCTTTTGACAAACGCTCTATAGCATATCTTAACATAGTTCTTGACATTATTGTAGTGTGTTTTTCAAGAAATTGCGTGAGCACTGCTTCGTTTCTCTTCCCTATCTCTCTAAGCATCCATCCTGTTGCCTTGTGGAGCAAGTCCTCTTTATCCTGTAAAAGCTTTTTTGCGAGCTCCAATGCATCCTTAAAATCATGAGCACGAATAAACGTGAAGCTCGCTAAAATAGCCACCCGTCTTTCCCATAAATTTTTTGATTTCACCAGCTTGTACAATATTTCTCGCTCCAGAGGCCTGGGATTCAGATAAGCCCCAAGAATCTGCGGTGCAGAACTGTCTACGAGATCCCAATTGTTGATGCTGGGCAGATGCTGCAAATAAAACAGATAAAGCTCTTTTTCTAAGGATGCATTTTTACCCTCTGCCTTCTTGAATTGAAGTCCCAAAATCATCAAAGCGATCAAACGGATTTCGTGCCATGGAGAGCTGAGCAGAGTGTGAATTTCGTCTAAAGATAAGTCCTGCGCCTGCTTGGAGAGCTTTCGTAGTACTGGAACACGAATGCCTAAGAACCGGTCCCCTTCTCCATACTCCCCAGGTCCCGTTTTAAAAAATCGTAGCGCCTTTTTTGCCGCTTCCGCATCTGCCTGTTGGTGCAAGTGAGCCAGGAGCTCCTGAGAAGCAATTTTCATTCTTAGGATTAGATCATTTCTTTCAGATTCGAGAGGGCTCTCACTGTTTTTGCTTCTTCCTTCGCTTCTGGAAACTTGACGCACTCTTTGGCACACCGTGGCACTTCAATTTGATTCAAGATCAACTCCTGTCGAATCGCCTCAGAAGGATCCAATTCCCAGTGCTGTCTATCTACAAAAAGAAGCTCATTTTCGTCATCGTATTCCAAGGGCTTATTGGTGTAAAAAAGCCATTCACTTCCCGAAAAAGGCACGCTTAAATTCAGTTTTTTCCCACAACGAGAACAGAAAGCTTCTTGTTTGGCTTTTAACTCTTCAATTCTTAAAAGGAGCCCTTCTTCCACTCGCAACAAGTGCCCTTTCACCAAAATTGGATCCTTTGAGAATCCTTCGAGATCTTTAGCTTCGTAAGAACATTCGAAGGATTCCTGTGTTCCATTGGGGCTGTGAGCGATTTTTGAGACCTTAATCACGGGAAAGTGCAGCAATTAAGCGAAGAATATAAACAAAGAGATTGAAGAAGTCCAAATACAAGGCCATGGCTGCATGAATATAATGATCTTCAGGGTAAGCCTTCAAACGATTAAAATCCATCGCTGCATATCCTGCGAAAACAAGAACTCCAAAGCCGGAAACAATCATCTCGGTGGTGTTGCCCCAAGGGAAAAAGATGCCTCCAATGCTCACGATGATGAGTCCAATCAAGGCCATCATCAAGAACCCTGAGAAGCTGGCTAAGGACCGCTGAGTGGTGTAACCGTAAAGTCCCGCCCCAAGGAAGGTTGCCGTTGAAGAGAAAAGCGCGCTGTAGATGATGTCATAACCCTGAAATTCAGCGGCAAAAGAAAGCAATATAGGCACGAGGGTCAGTCCACTGAGAAAAGTGAAAATACTGAAGAGCGCGTAATTCAAGGGTTCTTTGCGAGCCCACCAAGTCGAAGTGAAAACCAAGAGGAGTTCGGCCCCCAGCAGCACGTAAAGCGTTGCGGGATTAGCGTAAAAATAAGAAGCCCAATAGGTGATTCCCATATAAACTCCCAGACCGGTAACAAAAAGAGCGAGTCCAAACAAACCCATCACTTTACTAATGAAGGTACTGGAATTGCTCTGCGTGAGACTGGCTTCGTGGAGATTCATGACTTTGATTGTTAGTAGAACGCCTTTTACTCTATCAAAAAAAGCCCAAAGATTCAATTCCAATTATCCAGGACCGAATCCTGTTTGAGATTTCTTTTTTTTTCGTTACACTAATGGCATGTTTGGCTTAAGAAACCCACTCTCTCCGAAACGCGAACGACTGTTCACGGTGCTGGATATCGGCACTGAATACGTCAAAGCTTTAGTGTGCCTCGCTCAAGGCAAAGAAGTTGAAATTCTGGGAAAAGGCATGAGACGGCAGAATCAAGGAGAAATGGAAAGTGGGGCCATTACCGATATTGCGGGCGTGATTGAACATTGCCATAGTGCCATGCGTGAAGCGGACCGTATGGCTGGGGTTAGCCCTACTCAAATGGTGCTGGGGGTTTCGGGCGAACTGATCAAGGGA
This sequence comes from uncultured Candidatus Peribacteria bacterium, assembly GCA_964533115.1. Lineage (GTDB taxonomy): Bacteria > Patescibacteriota > Gracilibacteria > UBA1369 > 2-02-FULL-48-14. Next base: position 11,810 of record CAZHKJ010000009.1, read on the forward strand.
GCCACCTCTACCATTACCTATAAACGTCGTGACCCCAGCTCTAAAATTCATCAAGAAGAGCTAAAAAACATCGTCCATAAAGTGCAGTGGAAGGCTTTTGAGAAGGTACGAGGCGACTTGGCTTATGAAACAGGTTTTAATGAAATTGACGTCAAACTGGTTCATGCCGCGATTGTGGACACTCGTATTGACGGCTACAAAGTCTCTAATCCTATTGGATTCCAAGGAAGAGAAGTGATGATGAGCGTGTTCAACGCTTTTTCACCCATTGTTCATTTTGGCGCCCTTCAGACTATTTGTGCGGAAATGGACCAGGAACTTCTTGCCATCATGGCTGAACCTTATGCCGTTGGACGACTGCTGGGCGGAACAGAATTGCAAGGTTACAGCGGGCTTTTTTTAGATATCGGTGGTTCCACTACCGACATCACCATTGTTCAAGACGGAAGCGTGGTCGGAACAAAAATGTTTAACTTGGGAGGACGTGCTTTTAGCAAACGTTTGGCTCAGGCTCTGAATATTTCAAATGAGGAAGCCGAAGAAGTGAAAATCGCCTTTGCCAACCATCAATTGGAACACCAATCGCACAGTATTGTAAGTAAGGCTCTTGCCGGAGATACCGAGATATGGCTTTCGGGAGTTTATTTTTCCCTTCAAGAGTTTACAGATATTGATTCTCTGCCCCCAACCGTTTATCTTTGTGGCGGTGGTTCTTTGCTTCCTCTTTTAAAAGAAGGGCTTGAAAATTCAGATTGGCATAAAAAATTGTCCTTCCCTCGTAAGCCCCAAATTAAATATTTGCTCCCCAAGCATATTTCCCATGTCAAAGATCAAACTCAGCTTTTGAACTCTCCACAAGATATTGCGCCTATCTCTCTCGCCAGCATCGGCATGGAGATCATGACTGAAGAAAAAATTCTCACTAAAATGCTTCAAAAAGTCGTCCGACTCATGCAAGTTTAGACTCTGTTTAGCTCCCGCTTTATCCTCCGCTCACGCCATGAGTGATCAACTCAAAAAAGTTTCGAAAAAAAAGATCCTTTTCGTTCAAATCGACGAAGAAATCACCAGTATTTTTGAAAAAATCGAAAGGCTTCCCTATAAAGAAATCTATTTGGTTGTCCCCAAACGGGCGATCCTTCTGCAAAGCATCGTGAATTTGAAGATTTTAAAACAGAAACTGGAAGATATTGAGAAAAATATCGCCATCATCACCAATGATCCTAATGGCATGAAGCTCGCTCTTCAGGCTGAAATTACCGTGTTTGATCAGTGGGATTTAGAGAATGATGCCACTCCTTTTAAAGAAGAACGTGACCCTCACTCCGCCCTGCTTAAACCCATTGCGGCTACTCAAAATGATATTAACGAACCCTTGCCCTCCAGGCTCCCGAAGAAAAAATCTTCTATTTTTGAAGTGATTCGCGAACTGAAGCATCGTGATAAAGGATTTTCTTTGCGCTCTTACTTGGCCGATTTCAAAAAGAATCGCCTGGAGCACCAAGCCATTCATTTGAGTCCGGGTAAAAAACGTTGGATCGCTGTTTTTTTGATGGCCAGTTTCTTTATTTTTTTCGTGGTGATTTACATTACGCTTCCGGGAGCTACGATTTTGATCGAGCCCACTTCCAATGTGCTGACGAAAGGTCTTAACGTTGACCTGGAGCCCACCCCAAGCGAAACAAATGGACTCACGGCCTATCCTGTTGAAACGGAAGTGGAGGAAGTTTTAAGCCATTTAGCCAGTGGCATTGAGAACAAAGGGACTAACGCATCGGGTGTTTTAACGATTGTGAACATCAGTGGGACTGAACGTACTTTGATTTCCAGCACTCGTTTCCAAACCGATGATGGGATTGTTTTCCGTTTACAGGCGGATGTATTGATTCCTTCTGGCACGGCTGAAAATCCTGGAAAAGTCGACGTAACGGTAGTGGCGGATGCCTTGGATGCAAACGGCGTAGCGGTGGGTGAACGAGGAAACATTGGGCCTTCCCGATTTTTCCTTCCGAACTTGAGTGAAGAAAGCCAGGCAGTGCTTTACGCGGAAAGTAGCGGCGTAATGAGTGGGGGAAGCAGTGAACTGGTCACTCGAGTCACAGAAGATGATTTAAAGGCCGCGGCTGAAAAACTCTCTGATCAATTGAATGAAATGGCCCTGATTGAACTCCGCAAAGAAGTGCTGGGATTGGGGAATCTAAAGGGGCTGAATTTAAAACTGCTCGAAGATGCTTCTTCTTTAGATTTTGGCACCGTTGAAGTCGATTTACCTTATGAACTCGTGGGCCAAGAGATGGAAAGCTTTGAAGTCAGCGGATCTTTGTCCGTCTCAGGAGTGAGCTACGACTCGGATGCCCTTTATGAGTTGCTCAAAGCGGAAATGGTCTCGGTTTCTACTCCCGGCAAGCAACTCGTGTCCATTGATGCCAACTCAATGAGTATTTCGGTTTTAGAATCTAATCCTTCTCAGAATTCTTATACAATCACCGCTCAAATCCAAGGGGTTGAGGAATATGAAATCGATTCCGAGTCCGACGGAGGAGCGGAATTGAGTAAGAAAATCATCGAGCATATTGCTGGAACGAGTGTGGAAGAAGCTGCCGCCTATATTCAAAATCTATCTGAAGTGAATAAAGTAGAGATTAAAATGTGGCCGGTTTGGTCGCCCACCATCCCAAAACTTCCTGACAATATTAAAATCAAATCCTTGTCGAGTGGCGTACAAATAGAGTAGATTTTGGACCTCACCTTTGAATCTTATTTAGAACTATGGCAAAAATTGCTTCTCAAACTCAAGACTTTCCTCAGTGGTATCAGGATGTAGTGGATGTGGCGGACTTGGCTCGGCACAGTAAAGTGAAAGGATGCATGATCATTCGACCTTATGGCTATGCCATTTGGGAAAATATCCAACAGGAATTGGATCGACGCATTAAAGCCTCTGGAGCTCAAAACATGTACTTCC